>NZ_JBEXKU010000046.1:0-63531 GCF_040609575.1 Streptomyces sp. NPDC004647
TCCTTTGTTGGTTGGCTGTGCGGGGGGTGGGCGCGCGTCGACCTTGTGGGCTGCGGGCCACAGGCTGACGGGACGCTCGGCCGTGATGGTCATACAGGTCTCCAAGGAGGCAGGGTGCCGCCCGCCGCGCAGGCGGGCGGCACAGGACGGATGGGGAAGGGGTCAGGAAGCGGCGCGGCCGCTCTTGGCCGAGGCAGCACGCTTCCGGGGGGCGGCACGCTCACCGGCAGGCGGGGCCTCATCCGCCTTCGGTGCCTGCTCGGGCTCCGGTTCCGGCTTCGGCTTCGCGGCCTTGGTGCGCTTCCTCGGCGCGGGCTTCTCTTCGCCCACGTGCGAGTCTGCGGCGGCGGGCTCGGTGCTCTCCGTCCGCTCGTCGCCGTCCTGGCCGCCCTCCAGCCCCGCGGCGGCCCGCAGGCGCTGGGTGGCGTCCTCGGCGACGCCGGCCACCACTTCGGCGTCGGCCTGCGCCATCTCCTCGTCCACGTACATGCCGGACAGGTCCTGGGGCGCGGCCATCCTGAGCGAACCGGCCTCCCCGCACTTGCGCAGCATGTGAGCGGGCATGTTCCGCCACATCTTCGCTATGACGTACTGCTGTTGCTTGGAGTCCCAGTACGTCGGGGCGAACTCGCCCCAGCGCGCGATGAAAGGGAAGCGGCTGGAGCCCCTGAGCACCGTGACCTTGACGGCAGCCGGGGGGCCGGGCGCCAGCCAGACCTCGTACGCCTTGCCCTCGGCGTCGTAGTAGACGGTGTCCTCGTAGGAAATGCGTTCGCCGGTCCGCTCCGCCGCGCGGTGAGCGATCGTACGGAAACCGTCGATGCCGGTCTGGATGGTCCACTTGACCGGGTGCTCTTCGCGGTCGTCGCCGTAGTTCCTGCGCCCGATCATGTAGATCTGCCGTGCGAAGGGGTCGAGCCCGCTGCGGACGCAGTAGTGGAAGAAGACGGCCAGCTGCGGGCGCGGGGCGAGTTCGAGGCCGGTGTTGATCAGGGCGAGGGCACTCAGTTGCCTGCGGTCGAACTCCTGTTGGTCTGCTCGCAGGACGATCGCGCTGGCCGCGGCGCTCTGCGGTGCGGGTGCCGCCGGTTCTGATGCGGCGCCCTCAGCGGCTTCGGGTGCGTTGGGTTCGTTCACGGGTTTCTCCAAGAATTTCGGTTCAGTCGGTCCGTAGTGCGCGGACCTCGAACGCGGGGGCCCACTCCGGGTGCCGCTCGACGAGCAGGCGGACATACCGGGAGCGGAAGTTGTTGTTGAGGCGGAACTCGTCGCCTTCGGTGGCGGTGACGTAGCGCCAGCGCAGGACCTCAAAGAGCATCCCGATGCCGACGCGGGTGGCGCCGCGGTCGAGGTAGTTGGCGGTCAGGCTCTCCAGGGCTCGCAGGACCCACGGGTTGAGCTGATGGAACGCCTCGAACTGCGCCTGGATCGTCGCTGCCTGACCGTCGGGCTGCCGCACGGTGTGGATCACCAGGCCCGGAATCTCGTCCTGGACGACTGCCATACCCCACCCCCCAATAACCGATTCCAAGAATGTCTCCTATCTTGGCGGTTGGGAGCGAGATGATCAACCCCACTGTCAGCAGGCCCGATTCACACCGGCGCGGTCAGATCGAGTTGACTGCCGCAGCTTCGGCGGCCTCTTCGGCGCGCTGCTCGGCCTGCTCGTTCGCGTTGGCGACGTCCCGCAGCATCCGGACGGCGAGGTTGGAGTCGGGGCTTTCGGCCACGTAGCGCGCGAGCGCCGCTTCGGTCAGGACGGCTTCCTTTGCCTTCATGACGGCGACGACGTCGCCGCCGGGGGTGTAGATGATCTGCACTGCTGCCTCCTTGCACGAGTAAGGGCACCCCCGAAGGGGATGTACCTATATCTTACTCGCACACGAGGTCTAAGTACAGTGTTTCCCCAGTTCAGAGGCCCTTTCGTGCGTGACGTCCGCGCGTCAGCACCACCGAGCCGGGACCGTCGTACGTGCCCTCACGCAAAGCTGCCGCCACCTTTTCGTCCACCTCCCACGAGAGGCTGCGTGCGCTCGCGCGCAGCTCGGGCACGGCCTCGATCACGGTCTCCAGCAGCCACAGCCGCGACCCGGACAGCAACCAGTCCTCTTCTGGGAAGCTGCCCTGCGCTATCCGCGTCGCAAGGGTGCCCTGCGACGGCAGGTGGAACAGCTCGATGATCTCGTGCTGACCGACGATCGCGGGCAGCTCATCCCCAAGATCGGCTTCCCAGCCCGCGCCCTGCTCCGCGATCAGCCGTTCCTTGTACCGGACGTTCAGGAGCTTCGGCCGGGCGGTGGTCTTCCCGAAGCGGCAGGCGAACCCCAGCGGCCAGTAGCGCACTCCCGAGACGACGATAGCGGTCGCCGGGTCCAGGACACCGCGGCTGGGAGCCAGCCACTGCCCCACCATCTGCGGTTCCACCCCGTACAGAGCAGCGAACTCCTGGTGCCCGACTAGATACGGCTTGCGCCCGTACATCGCCCCGTCCTCGCTGTATTGCCTCTCGCGTACCACCGGCAGAGTAGCCGCGCACCGGGCGCCGCGCTCGACGAAGGGCGCTGCTATCGTTGGCGCCGGTCTTCTCCAAGAGGCCCTGAACGGCCCCCGCTCCGGCGGGGGCCGTTCGCCTGCGTCTGCGGATGCTCGCCGCCCACCCCTACGCGGGCGCCGCGCTCTCCTGGGCCGGGCTGCGTGCGCGCGACGAGCTGGGGCCGAGCCGTGCTGCGGTGTCGGCGCGCCTGCCGGGTGAAGCGGATGGCGTGCACGCTCTTGCGTCCATGAAGACCCCCAGGCCGCAGGAAGACACGTGTGGCGCCTCAACGCCAGCTGCCTGGTCGGACAACACCCGGACAAGAACGGGGACTTCGGGTTCAGCCGCGGGCCACGCCGAACAGTGTCAGCGCCACTGCGGTGATGCTGGCGAGGACAGCGATCGTCGGAAGCGGCCACCGTCCTTTCTCCAAGGACGTCACTCTCTCCCCCAGGTCTTTAACCGTCTTGTCGGTCTGATCGGACCGCTGCACCAGCAACGCGAGCTGGCCGTCGATGCGCCAGGCCCACTTCCAGCGCGCTGCGCAGCTCGGCGAGGGCCAGTGCGATCTCTCCCTCCGGCACAGTGCTTCTCCTTCTCTCGTGTCGCAGGTCAGCGGGTGGGCGTGGCTGGGTCGCGCTTGAGCGGCAGCCAGGAGGCGGTGCCCGGACGTCCCAGGACGGTCCCGATAGTGGACTTCAGCGCGGACAGGGCCGCGGGTATCGCGGAGACGGCAGCGGCCTGCAACGCGGACAGCGACACCATGTCGGTGGTGCTGGAGGCGGCCATCAGGCCCAGCACGGACTGAAGGTACGTGGCGATCGTGCGCTCGGCGACGTCAGCAAGGGCCTGCGGCATGGGGTCGTTCTTCTCCTGGTCGGGCTTGTTCGGGGCCGGGTCGGCGGAGTGGGCCTGGTGCGGGACGCGCAGCTTGTTCCAGGTCTCCGGGCCGGGGATGCCGTCCGCGGCATCCCCGTGGTGGCCGCACTTGATCTGGTAGGCGGCGTAACTGCGGCGGTGCGCGTCGTTCCAGACCGGGCCGGGCGGGGTGTCGTAGGAGTCACAGCCCTCGGCGATCAGCCGCCTCGCCATGGCCGCGATCACCGGCGAGGAGCGGCCGTCACGGAAGAAGTCCTTGCCGGGGTAGGCGGCGTACTTCGGTACAGGCTTCGGCTTCTGTTTCGGGTCCGGCTTGGGCTTGCTGGGGGACTTGCTGCCGCCCTTGAGATTGGCGGCGACGCGGGCGCGGAAGTCGTCCATGTCGATGCCGCCGGGGTCCGACTTGGACGGCTTCCACTCCTTGTGGCCAATGACGCTGTGCTCGTTCCACCCGTGGGCACGGCAGATCGCGGCGGCGGCCCGCGCCATCGCGTCCAGCTGCGCCGAGGGCCACGGCTGGCTACCGGTGTTGATGCACTCGAAACCGTAGAAGTGCCGGTTTCCGTCAGTGTCTTCCTCGTTAGCGCGCGGCAGCTCGTTCTTCTCCGCGACGACGGCGAGCAGCACGTCGGTGTCACCCTGGCCGGCGTGGTTGGTACGGCCGTAGCCGACCAGGTGCACCGTGCCGGACCGGTCGATCACCCCGTGGCACAGCGGCCCGGGAAGGGCCTGGTAGCCGACGCGGCACAGCTCCACCATGTCGGCCTCGGAGCTGTAGGGGCCGGTGTGGTGGATCATCACCCCGTTCGCGGGGCCCCAGTTGCCGTGGTTGTTGCGGTTGTGGGTGCGCCATTTGCCGTGCTCGACGACGCCGAGGCCCGCGTGCTTCAGCACGGACAGGAACCTGTCCGCGCTCAACGGTGTTGCCACGCTCGCTTCGCCTTTTCTCCCCTGCGCCGTATGGCAATTCGGCCGGGCCCCTCGGTTGGGGCCGGTCCCTCGGGAGTTGGCTGCGAAGCGTTGGGTGGAGGGTCACCTGGTCGTCATGGTACCCAGCGGCGTCTACAGCAAGCCGCGGTGATCCTGCTGCCCGTGCACGTGGTGCGAGGTGCGCGCATCCATGTGAGCCTGGGAAGAGGCCCCCAGTCCGGGAGATTGCTGTCAACAGCAGGGATTAGACTATGGCGCTTCCGATCAAAGTGGAACGCGAAGTCTCCGCGGTGGACAGGTACGGGAACGTCCACACGGTCCAGATTGGGATCATGCCCACCGGTATGCATCAGGCTGGCGCCCCGGGCGTCTTCTGCGGGCAGCACGGCATCGTCAAACTCGCGTACAGAAACCGCGACAACATCGCGATGGAACACCTCTCCCATGTGCACGGCGCGCCTCGCCGGATCAGGTAACTGCGACGCCGTCAGTGCAGAGGGACGCTGGTGGCAGGCATGGTCCAACGTGCCCCCGCCCACCGACCTGCAGGCCCTCCTCAACGCGGTCGGCACCGGCCAGGCCCTCAACCTCTACTCCCCGGTCTAACAAACCACTGCTATTCCTCGTCGTCGCCGTCGATGCGGCAGGAGACGCTGTCGAGGCTGAGCCAGGTGGCCTTCACGCTGCCTCCGTCCTGCACCCGCAAAATCAAACGGCCCTTCGGGTCGATGTCAAGCTGGAGTGCTCGACGGGCCGCGTCGGAGGCAACCGGGATGGTGCGGGGCACGGCTGGCCAGTAGCCGTCTGGCAACAGGCCGATGACCGTCTCGTCCATCGCCCGGCCGCCCGCTAGTGCAATCCGGCCGCTGAACTCCAGCGTGTCCCATGGGTTGGCGCGCATCTGCGGCGGCTGCGCGGGGTCGGGCACCGAGGTGTCGCCGGTCAGCGGCACATCGCGCCACGGCGGGTACGGCGCGCGCCGCGCCCGCTCCAGGGTGGTCACCCGCCGGTCTAGACGGGCCAGGCGGCGCGCGAGAGCGGCGATCGTGTCCGGCATCTACTCCTCCTCCGCTTCATCCGCTCCGTCGGCGGGCTTCACGCCGCGCTCCAGCTTCAGCGTCACGCGCTCGGGGGTCTCACCTTCACCGGGCCGCACGGTCCAGCCGACGATCCGGTTCCAGCCGTCGTATTCGGTGTGCGGCTCGTGCAGCCGGATGCGTACGTGGTCGCCGATACGCAGCGCCTCGATCGGCGCGGCCGGGTGATCCGTGATCTCCAGCTCGGTGAGCGTCGGCAGGATCTGCCGAGCGAAGCGTTCGCGCCGGGTGCGTTGCTTGAGCTTGGCCTCGTCCTTCTCGCTGGTCTCCAGCTTGTGCTCCAGGCGCAGCCGCTGGTTGCGGACGCCGTCGATGACAACCTTGCGCTTCTTGCCCTCGCCCGCGCCCAGGCCGATGACCCATTGGGCGTACTCGTCGGCGTCCTTGATCACGTGCGGTTCGCCGACGACGTTGGCGCCGGTGGTGAACGTCAGGTCCTCGCGACGCCGCCCGAGCTTGGGGGCACCGAGGATGATGCGCCGCTCGGCGCGGCGCCCGCGCCAGGCGACGGTCTCAGACCACTCCAGGCCGTCATCGATCTCCGCCATCTCGTCCACGATCTCGCCCAGGTTGCGGGCATCCCAGCGCGGGATGTCGTACGGGTCCTTCGCCGTGCCGGTCTTGGCCTTCGACTTGGTGTCGTCCACGACGACCTCGAGGTCGCCGTCCGGCTGCTCCTGGGCGTAGGCCCACGCATCGCGGATCACCTCGCACGGGTCGGCCTCGATGTAAGGGCCGCGTCCGCCGAGATTGCCGTGCAGGTCGTAGCGGCGGTGCAGATAGCTGGTGAACCCGGACGCTTCGATGGGCAGCTTGGGCCCTTCCGGCTCCGCTCGCCAGATGAGCCCGCCCCAGGCGAGCTTGGAGTTCCGCTCGGCCAGGATCACCGCGTTCCCGGCGTCCAGCATGTCGCTGATCGAGCGGGCGAAGGTCGGGGCCAGGGTTCCGCTGAGCGAGCCGGGCCCGGATATCTCCGGCCCGAACTCCACCTCGGTCAACGGCAGGTTCCAGTGCAGGACCTCGCCGGTCGCGGCTCGGGCGACGATGTAGCGGTAGTCCTGCATCACACTGGGCTTTCGGTGAACTCGATGTCGGCGGTCACCGTGGTGCCCCTGGCCACCGACAGGTCACCGTCGCCGTACCTGTCGATCTGGTTGATCTGCACGCCCAGGTGCTGGCGGGTCCCGCGGTAGTCAGGCGGCACAGAGAGGGTGTCGGCCAGTACGACGGTGGCGCGGCGCGTGGTCGTGCCGTCGTCGTCGACGACGGTGGGCTTGGAGCTGCGCTCACCCAGGCGCATGCGCAGTTCGGCATAGATGCTTCCCGCCTCGGCGCGCAGACCCGACAGGGTGACCACGATGGTGGCCCTCGTCGCCCAGGCCGGAACGTCCACGTCCCAGGCCGCGTCCTTGGGCCAGGCGGCCCAGTGGCCGTGCTTACCGGGAATATTCTCCGTGTCCTCGGGGTGCACGGTGCGCAGGGTCCGCTCGGTGCGCGGATTGGCAATCCGCCGCAGGTCAGTGATCATCTCCGCGGTGACCGCGGCGGTGTTACGCGGCAAGGTGATCCGCGCCAGCGGGATGGCGGTCATGCCACGCGGCGCAGGGGTCTGCTCGTTGCCGATGTCCTGGATGAGGTGGAAGTAGCCGATGTCCTGCGTGCGCGGGTCACGCTCGCCCTCGAATTCGGGGTCCTCGATGCGCAGGACGAGCAGGTCCGTGCGGGCGAACGGGCCGGTCGGCGGGATGTCCACCACGGCGTCGCCGATGTTGCTCTGGGTGTAGGCGCCCTGCCAGGGGCTGGCTCCGTGGATGAGGGCCGAGCCGTCGCCGACGCGGACGCCGGGTCCGGGGGCTTCCAGGGGCCGGACTTTCAGGTCACCTGCTTCGGCGATGCCCTGCCGACCGCGCGCCAAATCGCGGATCATCAGCCGCATCGCGCGCGCCGGATGGTTGCCGCCGCGCACCATCATCGGGGGCTGGACAAGGGTCACTGCTACTCCATTCACAAGGCCGTGTACGCCGAGCGCCACGTCACTTCGAGGCGGGCGGTACCGGTGAGGTCATCGGCGCTCCACCCGATCTCCGACTGGCCGCGCGGGATCACGAACTGGTCGACGCGGGACTGCGGGGTCAGGTCGCCTGCGACGTTGAGCGTCCCGTTGCGCAGGGCCCAGCAGGTGCCGGGCCGGGTCTCCATCTCCACCCACTCCCCGGCGCGCAGCGACAGGCCGAGTTCGAGAACGCGGCCCGTGACGGTGTTCCACAGGCGGGGGCGGCTGACCGGGCCGTGGATACGAATGCTGGGCCACGAGGAGACGTTGCCGTGGTTAGTGATCCATCCGGGTCGGTCGTCTGCGGGCTTGTGGTCCGGGCCGTCGCTTGCGCAGCAGGCGGGCGGGCACAGCGCCTCATCCACGGTGCGGTCGCCGGAGGTGTGCTTGGCGGCCTGGTCGAGGCCGAGGGTCAACTTCGACAGGTCATCGGCGTACCAGCGTGGGTCCGTGGCTGCGAACTCGATGTCCAGCGGGATCCACCCATTGATCGCCGTGGTGGTGCTGGTCGCCTCGGCGCGGCGCAGCCGCCCGTACAGGCGGCGTGTGTTGTGGCCGGGCCAGCGTCCCCGCAGGACGGCCCGCCCTTCGGGGCGGGTGCGGGCTTGTGGGGTATCGAGGGCCAGCTCCAGGCGGGCGAGGAGATCCGCGGCTGCGACCGGGTCGCCGGGCGTCTTGATGCCGGCTTCCATGCGGATGGTGCGTGGCCCGTAGAAGTCCTGGCCGGGGAAGGTGCCGTCTCCGGTCGGGTTGTCCGCGTCCTGCGGGCGGGTGGCGGGCGACCCGAGTCCTTCGACGTTCCCCACGGGGATGCGGGTGCCGGTGCCGAGGACGACACCGCCGATCTCGTACTGCCAGGGGGCAAGTTCGATCGGTATGGGTGGCTGCTGTTTCGTTGGTGTGGTCATCAAACCCTCCCGCCCCGTTGGGCGTTGCGCAGGTTGCGCATCATTTCTGTGCCGATCTGCTCGGGAGTCGCGGAGCTGTCGGTGACGGTGACCGGCATGGTGCCGATCAGCGGCTGCTGCTCGCGGACGACGACGACCTGGACGCGTCCGCCCGCGCGGCCGTCGACGACCCGCGTGCGGGCGCGGTCCGATCCGGTGCGCACGTCGAAGGCGCGGACGACGCCGGCCATGGCCTCCGTGCTCTTGGCCCGCTTGAAGGAGCTGGCCAACGCTGGGCTGTAGTCGCGGCTGGCCCGGCCGCGAACGCCGCCGCCTGCGTACCACTCGACCTGGCCGCCGAAGCGGCTGACGACGTCTTCGACAACTGCCTTGCTGCGGTCGCGCTTTGAGGAGCCAAGGGGTACGTATGCCTCCCCTTGAGTCTCGGGCTCACCCCATATGCGCCACGATCCGGCCGGGGCGATCTGCGCGACGTGCTGCTCGCGGCGGCGCGGACGGACCACGCCGTCCCGGACGCCGCCGTCGGCGTAGTAATCGACCACGCCGCCGCGTGACTGGCTGAACCCCTTGAAGTTCGGGTTCTGGATGGAGTTCGGGATGCCGTTGTTGTCGGTGTCCCAGGACGGGCCCTCCACACGGCGGAACAACGTGACGGTCACCGACTTGCCGCGCAGGGCGTCGATCCGCTTCTGAATTGTGTCGGCCGCCTTGCGCGGCCCACCTGTGGGAACGGTGACCTTGACGTTCTTGCTGCCGGGTACCTTGGTGATCCGGAAGCCGAGCGCCTCCAGTTCCTTGCGCGCCTTCGCCGTCGGGGCGCGGACCGTCACGGACTTCGCTCCGGGCGTTGCCCGGATTTTCGCCTGTACCGCCTGAAGGCTCTTGATGGCGGCAGCAGTGGGGGCTGAGACGTGGACGTTCTTCCGGTTCGGGGTTCGACCGAGCTTGTCGATCAGGCCGTCCAGGTTCTTCTTCGCGCCAGCGGTCGGCGCGGTGATTTTGATCTGCCGGGTGCCGGGGACGGTCTTCACGGTGAAGCCGAGGGAGCGCAGCTTCTTCTGCGCGCCGTCGCTGAGGGAGTCGACCTTGATCGTCTTGGCCTTCGGCAGCCGGTGGAACTCCGCCTGCACCGCGATCAGATTCGCCAGCGTGCTGTCCATGCCCTTGGTCTGAAGCAGCAAGGACACCTTGGAAGGCAGCAAGCCGAGGCTGTCCGCGACGCCTTCGGCCTGGGCCTTGGTCAGCCCGTAGCTGCGCGCGGCCCTGATCGCCTCCGCTCGCGCACGGCTCATCTCCCCGCGGGCCTTGGCAAGCGCCGCGGGCAGGGCCTCGCCGTTGCGCTTGGCCAGGTCGAAGGTGGCCACCGAAGCGTCGGCTGCCGCGTCGGACAGGGCGGTGAGCTGGGTGTAGAGCTGCTGCCCGTTGCGTGTGGTCGTGTTGAGGGTCTTGTCCTGGTTGACGAGTTGCTTGCCGCCGTAGCCCTGCTCCTGGTTGACGTTCTTGCCGCCCTCCTTCAGGTCGAGAACCGCGGAGTTGACCTTCGCCTTCGCGGCCTGGAGGGAGATCTGGCCGCCCGACAGCAGGTCGAGGGCGCTCTTGAGAGAGCGCGTGCGGGTGTCGGCGTCGGCGGTCTCGTCGGCCAGACCTCCCACCGCGCTCTTGAGCCGGTCATAGGCCGAGGTGCCGTCACCGGCGCCGCGCGTCGCCTTGGCCAGCTCTTTGGCGTTCTTGACCGACTCGGCCATCTCGCCCTTGACGCTACTGAGGGCGTCCGCGGCGTCCTTGTACCGCTGGCCGACGGGCGAGTAGTCCTGGACGGTCGCCTTGCCGCCCGCCTGGTCCTTCCACACCTTGTGGCTGTCGGCAGTGGCCTGGAGCCTCTTCTGCAGCGCGTCCAGGGATGTGCCCTGGCCAAGGTAGGCGTCGGTCAGGGAGGAGATCGGTACCCCGGCCTCCTCCATGACCTTCGTCAGCTGCCCCTGCGAGACTTTGGTGTCCATCAGGACCTGAGCTGCCTGCCCGCGTACATCGCCGGTGATCTGCCCCTTCGACTCCCGGAGCGCCGAGGTCAGGGAGGAGATGCGGGACTGGTGCTCGGCCGCCGCCTGCGCCGCGCGCTGCTGACGCGCGGCGAGCAGCCCCAGGCCGACCGAGACACCGGCCATGGCGATACCGAAGGGGCCGCCCAGGGCGCCAGAGATACCGGACATGGTCGAGCGCAGGCCCGAACCGGCCGCGCGGGTCACTCCGTTCATCGTCCCCATGAAGGTCACGCCCGCGCCGTTGGCGCTGCGGAACGCGGCGGTCATGTTGCCGAGGAACCCGACCCTGGCCTGCACAGCCGCCCAGGCAGCCCCGTACCTCGACAGCGACGCACCTGCGGTTGCCGCCAGGGTCTGCTGCACTCGCATCTGCTGGTTGAAGTTCGCGAACCCGGTGCGCACGGGGCCGGTGACGGTGTTGGCGAGACTGGTCAGGCCCGGCTGCGCCCTGCGGAACAGCAGCATGGCCAGGGCCGCCGACTGGATGGGCGCGGGCAGCGCGCCGAAGGCGCTGACCAGTCCCCCCACGACATGGCCGACCGGAACCAGCACGGCGGACAGGCCCGATACCGCGTCCATGGCCACGTTCGCGACAGTGGCGATGATGTCGAGCGTGCTGGCCGCCGCGCCGCCGCCCTCGCCCAAACTGGCGAACGCCTTCACGATGGGCTCCGCGCCGTCCGCCGCATTGCGCAGGACCTCACCCAAGGTGCGGGCCGCGTTGATCAGCAGGTTCAGGCCCGTGGCGAGGGTGTGCTCGCCCAGCTCCTTGAGCGGGCCAACGAAACGTCTCGCCTCATCGATGAGCCCGCCCAGACCGGCACTTGTCTTCGCCTTCAGCTCCGGTCCGTACAGGACGGCAAGGTTGCGGCCGTACTCCAGCGCGGTGGTCAGGTACGGCGTCGCCCCGGCCATCCCGCGTGTCAGCAGACGCGTCACCCACTCCAGGCCGGGAGCCATGCCCTCGTACAGCGCGAGCCCGGTCTGCCGTGCCTGGGTGCGCAGCTGGGTCATCGCGCCGGTCAGGCCCTGCCCGCGCGAGGCGGTGATGGTCGCGGCGGCGCCGGTCTGGCGCACGGCAATCGACAAGGCGTCGAAGCTCTCGGTTCCCTGGTGGGCGAGTGCCGCCGCGCCGCTGAGCGCGGGCTTGCCGAACGCCTTGGTGACTCCGGCGGTGAAGTCCTTCTGCGACAGGTTGTGCTCGGCCTTCGATAGGCCGTCGATCACGACCTTCAGACCCTTGAACTTGCCCTGCGCGTCCCAGGCGTCGATCCCCAAGTCCTTCAGGGCGCCCTTCATCTGGGGCGTCGGCGCCGCGAGGTTCGCGAACATGCCCCGCAAGCTCGTTCCGGCCGTCTGCCCGAGGATGCCGCTCTTACCGAGCATGCCGACCGCGGCGGCGGTGTCCTGCAGCGAGACGCCGAGGGCGTTGGCGACCGGCCCGGCGTACCGCATCGAGTAGTAGATGTCGGTGATGGATCCGGAGGCGTTGTTAGCCGTGGCGGCCAGCGTGTCCGAAGCCCGCGAAGCCTGATCAGCACCAAGACCGAATTGGTCCATGATGTCGCCCAAGTACTTCGCCGAAGTTGCGGCGTTGACGTCGGCAGCTGCGGAGAGCTGGAGCGAGGCCCGTACGGCGTCGATGGACTGGTCCGCGCGGAAGCCCGCCTTGCTCAGCTCGACCATGCCCTCGGCCGCGTCGGCCGCCGTCGAGCCCGGAAGCGATAGGTCGTTGCCGAGTTCCTGCGCCACGACGGCGGCGCGCTTCATCTGTCCGGCGGTGGCCGAGGTGACCGCCCGGAACAGGTTCATCTGCTTCTGGTAGCGGTTACCTTCTTCGACCATCTCGCCCGCGCCGAGCAGCAGGCCGCCACCGGCGAGCATGTTGGTGGCGGACATGCCGCGCCTGCCCGCGCCGGCCATGGCGCGTTGCAGCCGGGACATGGAGCGGGCGCCGTCGTCCCCGGCCGCGCGCAGGCTCGCGCGGGCGGCTGCGGCACGGGCGGCGATCCGGTTCAGCTCACCCACGGCCGCGCGGGTGCTGCGGTTCAGCGCCGCGAACTGGCTAGCCAGGCGCGCACCGTTCGCATCCAGGCGGGCCAGGGAACGGTTGGCGGCATCCGTGCGGTCGGCCAGGGTGCGCACCTGGCCGGAGGCAGCGCGAGTTCCCGCGATCAGGTCGCGGACCTCGGCGCGCATCGCCACGGTCAGGGTGAACCCGGCCACCGCCGCAGGCCTCCTTCACATAGTCGTGCTGGTCGGATCAGGTGTGGTCGCGATGCTGGTGGCGGGGCAGGAGCTGGATCTTCACGCCGTAGCCGGACCGGTCAGTGGGGACGTGGTCGCGTTCCTGCTCGATCAGCTCGCAGCCGGGACAGCGCAGGGTGTCGGTGACGTAGGCGTGCGGGTCACCGCCGCGCCCCTGGTCCCACTCCTCCAGGCGGGTGTGGCACTCGGGGCACATCGCGCGCTGCCACTCCGCCCAGGTCAGGGCCTTGGCCCGGTCTAGCGCCGTCCACCGGCCGTCGCCGCCCAGCAGCTGCGAGTGCGGAATCCCATACCGGTCGCACAACTCCAGCTCCGCTCGCAGATCCGGGTCGCGGCTCAGCCTTTTCCCAGCTCGACCCGGCTCTCCTGCTGTACCTGCCAGGCCGCCTCCCACAGGGCGTTGGCGTCGGGAGACGACCAGGTGTTCAGCAGCTCCTCGGCCTCTTCGCGGCTCATGCCATCGAACGACGCGGCCGAGACCAGAGCCGCGGGGAAGGTGTCCGGGTTGAACACGGCCCCTTCCTCGGCCTGCTGCTCGGTCGGCGGGTGCTGGGCGATCAGCTCCTCGAGGACCGGGCGGGGCAGGGCTAGGAAGGTCAGGAAGTCCGAGGCGTCATCCAGCTCTGCGCGGGCTTGCTCGGCCGCTGCCTCTGCCTCGGCGGCACGCTGCTTGGCGGGCTCGTCGTCCGGGGACGCCTCGGCGAAGATCCGGGCGCGCTGAGCGAGCTGCGCGGTTTCCTCGACTCCCTGTCGCAGCTGGTCGTCGTCGCAGATCCGGAGCTTGCTCTGCGGCCGGGCGCGCTGGCGCAGGCGGTTCATCTTGGCCGCCCACGCCCCCTCCGCCGGCGATTCGCGGGGAGGGGACGGGCGCTTGGCCGGTGCGGGGCGCGACACGCTCAGTCCTCGCCGTGCTCGGTGACGGTCGCGGCCGTCTTCGTGGTGCTCACGACGGTGACGTCAACGTGCTCGTCGTCGCGGTCGTGGTCGTCGTCGCAGTCCTCGTCCGGCTTCGGGAGGGTGTGGAACGCCTCCGGCACCACGGCGTCCAGCGACGGCTCGTCGGTGATGGTGAAGTCGACCTTGAACTTGGCGGCTTCGTTGCCAGTGGAGTAGGTCGCGGCGCGGGTGGCGACCTGTACGGGGAAGACGTCCACTGACCGGGAACCCGGGATATCGCCCTTGCGCAGCAGCACGACGAAGCCCTTGGCGCCCTTGGGCAGCTGCTGCTCGATCTCGTCGGAGTGCTGGTCTTCGTAGAAGGTGAGCGAGCTTTTCTCGGCCTTGTCGTTGCCCGGGATCGATGAGTTGAAAGTCGAGCCCATGTCGGGGGTCTCGATCGGGTCGTTCTCCAGCGCCCAGCCTTCGATATCGCTGACGGCGTTGGTCAGGTCGAATCGGTTGGGCTCGCTGATCTCTTTGCGGGTCGGCCACTTCGGGTCAGCGACGGCCTTGAGCCAGTAGATCTTGGAGATGCCGCGCCGGAGAAAACGGGTCTGGGTGGACGGCTTCTTCAGGGACACAGGTCCGCTCCCACTTCTGGGGCAGCGTCCCGTGCCGAGGCCCTGCCCCTTGAATTCCAAAGGGGGTTCGCCTGGCCTGGGGCCTAGCGTCCGCGCGGGCCTCCGCGGTGAGGATCAGAAGAGAAGTTTCTTCACGCAGGGGTCACGGTGATCGTGAACCGCTGCACGTAGGACACGATAGCGCCTGCCGCCGACACCGAGGGCTCTCCTCCGGCGTCGTGATCCAACTCGCGGTCGATGACGCGAGCGTGAGGAACACGCAGATCTTGGGCCCATCCGCCGTCGGTGCGGCCAACGACGCCGTGGCGTACACGGTCGGCGAGCCACTCCACCTGGTCGTTGCGCTCACCGACGGAGGTCACCTGGTACGTCCAGGCCGCATCCGCGTGCCAGTCCGACAGCGGCGGGCCGCTGAACTCGCCGGGCAGCGAGTCGAGGATCGTGTACGGCGCGGTCGCGGGCTCCCACTCGCCGGACTTCCCTCGCACGCGCGGCAGTTCACCGATTCCGCACGGCCGACCAGTCGCCTTCGCGATGAGCGCGGCCAACGCCCGGGTGACGGGCAGGCGTGCGGCAGTCACGGTAGGACTCCCTCGGCCAGGGCTTGGATGAACGCGGGCTGCGTCTGCCGGAAGGCGGGCTCGACGTGCGGGAACGGCGGCTGCCGGTAGTGACGGCCGAGCGAGTCGACACCGACGAACCCGTACTCCAACCTGCGCGCCTGCGGGGCGTCGGAGAACACCTCCCCCGTCACCTGCCCGCCGCCGGTGCTCATCCGCACGTCCCAGGAGGCGCGGTACTGACCGGTGATCACCCGCGGCCCCGGCCGACCGGAAGCGTTGCGCTGGATACGAACGCGCAGCAGCATCGCGTGATGCCGGGTGATCGTACGGGCACGGGCGCGGGCGGCCGGACCCATCCGGGCCAGGGCCGCGGCCAGCGCGATCGGGTCACGGAACGCCGTGGCGTCAGGGTGCGCATTCGGATGCGGATTCGCGGGCGCCATCAGTCGATCACCTGCACCCGCACGATGCGCACCACACTGTAGGTGCCGACGCCCTTGTCCGACACCCGGAAGCGGCGGCCGACGAGTTGCGGGTCACGAGGGCCGCCAGGCCGTACGGACCCGGCGACGCGAATCACGTCGTCGGGCCGCAACTCCGGGGCCTGAACAGGCAGCACCGCCTGGTAGTCGGTCGTCGGCGGCTCCTGCACGACTGCGCCGCCCAGCGGCTTGGTAATCGCCGGACGGCCCAGCGGCATCACCGCGCCGAGCCCATCCCAGATCAGCACCTCGTCCGGTGCCGACGGCACGAGCTTCCCTGTCATCTCATCCAGCACGTCGTCCGCACGGCCGCCGCTGTCGCGCCACGCCTCCAACTTGTCGTCCAGGATGCGGCCGACCACCCGCCGCGCCCCATCCACGTCAAACGCCACGAGCCCACTCCCCAAGCTGGGTGAGCATCGCCTGGGTCAGCGAGTGCGGGCCGGTACCAAGGTCGGGCCTGACCAACGCGGCACGCTCCAGCTCCTCGGCATCGATCGCCGACAAGAAGACCGCGGCCGCCGGGCCGGGATCGGGCATGTCAGCGACAGAGACGCGGGCCAAGCCCTCGAAGGCGGCCTCGGCGTGGTCCTCGGAGTAGAGGACTATCTGCGGCGGCTCTCCCTCTCGGTGGCTGACGGTGTAGCCGCTCAGGGCACCCGGGTCCACCCGCTGCCCGTCGATCTCGATCGCTGCCTTCGCACCGCGAGCGGTGATCTGCACTCGGTGCGGGTTCTCGTCGTTGTTGTGATCCATTCACCCGACGCTAGAACAGTTGTCGGACAGCGTCGGCGCGCAGCGACAAGGGTCGCGTCTCCAGAGTCCCATGTGCGGGAGGCGGCCCTCATTACGCTGTACGTCGAGCGGTGCCAACGGCGGACCCGACGACGGCCATACGCGACACGGGGGTTGGTCACCACAGGTCTAAACTGCCGATCATGACGCGGAGCCCTGTTGAGCTGGTGATCTTCGATTGTGACGGCGTACTGGTGGACAGCGAGCGGATATGCGTCAAAGTGGACGCGATGATCATGGCTGACCTGGGGTGCGTGTTCACCGAGGAGGAGATCATCGAGAAGTTCGTCGGCTCGTCCACCGAGGTCTACACGGCTGCCGTGGAGGAACAGCTTGGACGGCGTCTGGAGAAGGACTGGCTGCAGCAATACGAGCACCTGTATCAGGCGGCCTTCGAAGCGGAACTGACCGCTGTCGATGGCGTCACAGAAGCCCTGAACGGCCTCACCACACCCGTCTGCGTCGCATCAAACACTGACCACGCCGGCATCAGGAGAAACCTAGAGATCGTCGCGCTGAGCGACCACTTCGAAGGGCGTATCTTCAGCGCAGCCGACGTCCCCCGAGGCAAGCCTGCCCCCGACCTCTTCCTGCACGCTGCTCGCTCCATGGGCGTGGAGCCCGGGCAGTGCGCGGTGATCGAGGACAGCGCATACGGAGTTCAGGCGGCCCGTGGCGCCGGCATGCGGGCCTTCGGCTACTGCGGCGGTCTCACACCAGCCTCGCGGCTGGAAGGACCAGGCACCACCCTGTTCGACGATATGCGTGACCTGCCCAAGCTGCTGGCCACCGCTACCCACTGAACTGCCGCAGCGCCTCGCCCGCTACCACTTGGAAGACATGTCCACCATGCAAACCGGCAGGTCCGAGCCCGCGATATTGCCGGAGACCGACCTAACTCGCCGGCAATGGCACCGACTCTGCTTCAGGCTCCGGTGACCTCGATCGCCGCCAGGTTCTTCTTGCCCCTGCGCAGCACCAGCCAGCGTCCGTGCAGCAGCTCGTCGGCCGTGGCCACCGCGTCCTCGGCGGTCACCTTCACGTTGTTCACGTAGGCGCCGCCCTCCTTCACGGTGCGGCGGGCGGCCGACTTGCTCGCCACCAGGCCAACCTCCGCGAACAGATCGGTGACCTGGCCGAGCTCGCTCACCTTGGCGTTCGGCAGCTCGGAGATCGCGGCGGCCAACGTCGCCTCGTCGAGTTCGACGAGCTCACCCTGCCCGAAGAGCGCCTTCGACGCGGCAATCACGGCGGCGCACTGGTCGGCGCCGTGCACCAGCGTGGTCAGCTCCTCGGCGAGCGCACGCTGAGCGGTACGGGCTTGCGGCCGCTCCTCGGTCACCCTCTCCAACTCTTCCAGCTCTTCGCGGGACTTGAAGGAGAGGATGCGCATGTACCGCGAGATGTCCCTGTCGTCCGTGTTCAACCAGAACTGGTAGAACGCGTACGGCGTGGTCATCTCCGGGTCGAGCCAGAGCGTTCCGGTCTCCGTCTTGCCGAACTTGGTGCCGTCCGCCTTCGTCATCAACGGTGTCGCGATTGCGTGTACCTCGGCGTGCGGCTCCACGCGGTGGATCAGATCCAGGCCAGCCGTGAGGTTGCCCCACTGGTCGCTTCCACCGGTCTGGAGCGTGCAGCTGTACCGCCGGTACAGCTGGAGGAAGTCCATGGCCTGCAGCAGCTGGTAGCTGAACTCCGTGTAGCTGATGCCCTGGTCGGATGCCAGGCGCTGGGAGACCGAGTCCTTGGTGAGCATCTTGTTCACGCGGAAGTGCTTGCCGATGTCCCGCAGGAACTCGATCACGGACAGGCCATCGGTCCAGTCCATGTTGTTGACCATGATCGCTGCGTTGTCGCCCTCGAAGGAGAGGTACGGCTCGATCTGTGCGCGCAGCCGGGTCACCCACTGGGCGATGGTCTCCGGGTCGTTCAGGGTGCGCTCGGCGGTCGGCCGGGGGTCGCCGATGTGTCCGGTCGCGCCGCCCACGAGCGCCAGCGGCCGGTGTCCGGCCTGCTGGAGCCGGCGGAGAGTGAGCACCTGCACCAGATGGCCGACGTGCAGGCTGGCCGCGGTTGGGTCGAAGCCGCAGTAGTACGTGACGGGGCCATCTGCGAGAGCCTTGCGCAATGCGTTCAGGTCAGTGGCATGGGCGATCAGCCCGCGCCACTCGAGCTCGTCGACGATGTCCGTCACGGTCTTGTGTCTCCTTGACCCTCGTGTGTCAATGCTGGCGGTGAGTGTAATACTCGAGCTGGTACTTTTGCGTTTGTGCTGGTCAGATGCCGTGCGCTGGAAGGAACATGCGAGATCACTCCGCTCCCGGGAGTGTGCTCATTCACACGGCCCCGAACCATGCGTCGAGTAGTCGGCCGGTTACAGCTTCGCTGTGGTTGCGGTAGTCGCGCACGAGCGCCTTTCCGTTGGCCACGAATCGCTCCCTGAGTGTCGGATCATGATCGATCGCGTCGATGGCCTGAACGAAATCTTGTGCGGCCCGCTTGATGTCGTTCGGAGAAACCACCGGATACAGCACATTGCCCTCGAGCTCGTAGCCGGCGATCGGCGGCGGGGCGACGAAAATCGCGGCGTTCCCGAGCTCAGGCAGGCTGCCTATCTGGTGGGCCACAACGGGCACTCCTGCCTCCATTGCCTCAAGCGTCACTCGCGCGAGACCTTCCGGGCCGAGGGACGGCACCAGCAGAATCCTGGTGCGGTTGTAGATCGTGGTGGGGTCCGGGGCGAAGGGAACCACGTGGACATCTCGTGAGGGCGGCACATACGGCGGCACATCTGGCCAGGTCTCCACGACAAGGTAGGCGTCGCTGGGGCGCTGACGAATGAGCTCGTCCCACACCTGCCGGCCCTTGATGGGGTGGTGGTTGATCAATGTCAGGAACCGGCCCTCCGTGCCCAGGGGGGCCGGGCTGACTCGTCGCTCGGGTAGGAGGTTAGGGAGCACCTGCGCCGGCACGCCGGTCTGGCTGTGGAAGGCGTGGGCGATGGTCTGGCTGACCGCATGCACGCTGGCCTGCCGCATCAGGTTGCAGTAACGCCGGACCTCGTCGGCGGGGTGGTCATGGCTTGTGGGGTAGAGCTGGTCGGTCACGAGCACGGCTACATGCCGGCCGCTCGCAAGGCTTTCGTCGAGCACGGCATGGTGCGCTTCATTGAGGCGGACTGCGCACGAGTTGAGCAGGATCACGTCGGGGTCCAGGTCGTTCAGCAAATCTTGAAGCGCCCGCCGGTACGCGCTCGCTGACCCCGGGGCACCGATGAAGGTTTCGCGGACAGTGCAACCCTGAACGGTTCGAGTTCTGCGTTCGACTCCGGGATTCCCGTGTTGGGCGATACAGGCAAGGTTGGCTGGGTGCCCTCGGGCGGTGACGCGTTGCAGCAGCTCGCGAACTTGCAAGAACAGGCCATTGGTGAAGCCCTCGCGGGTGAAGTCGTCGATACTCACGAAGACGGCACCGGGCATTGCGTTACTCCTTGTGGGCCGCAGCAGCGGCGAAGGCATCGAGCAGCGTCCACAGCCGGGCGGCGATCTCGCTGCCGGCCGAGGGCGGGCCGGTGACGCTGAAGGGACTGGGGGCGAGCATTTTGACGCATGCGATCGCCGAGTACAGGTCGAAAACGCGCCGCCGAATAGGGCCGGCACACAGCGGCGCGGCAACGTGTTCGATGCAGTCCGCCTCCGCTCCACGGGCCAGAAGGCCAGCGCGAGCGACGCCGAGCGGGTAGAGGGCGTCACCGAATCCGACCTCGTCCAGGTCGACGATCGCCGTGACCCTCCCGCTATCCACCAACACGTTCTGGTGGGTGGCGTCGATCAGGTAGGGCAACGGGTCGATGCGATCGAACTCGGGGCCCAGTTCGCGGATGGTCCTGCGGATGTGGTCGATGGCTGGTCTTTGCCGCTGCGAGGGCGTTAGGTGATCGATTGCGCCGGAGAAGTACTCCCAGAGCACCTCCGACCAGCGGGGGTGGCAGCGAAGGTCGCTGTAACTGGCGATACCGCCGTATCCGGGACCGGGTGGAAGGCCGCTCATGCGGTGTTGGATATCGAGCAGGTCGTCGGCAACGGTGCGCTTCTCGGTGGCCGTCAGGTCGGCATAGACGTTGCAGAGATCATCCCCTGGGGCTTGCTCGAGGAGCATGATCGGCCAGGGCAGTACCGTCCCGGTGAGGTCCATGGACAGCACGCGGGGAACGGGCACTCCCACAGAAGCGAGCTGGCGCCGCCAATACGCGAATCCCGCGAAGCACTCGGCCCGGTCGTGTCGTGTGATCCGCGCAATCACGGACTCACCGGAGGCCAACTCCACCGTGAACACGAAGTGACTGCGGCCCATCGGGATTCGGCGCGCGGCCTGGGCCTCTTGGTGCAGGCATCGACTGGCCGCCTGCAGGACTGCTTGCTCTGTCGGAGGCTTCACGGCAGGAGTACCTCTGTTGCCGCGAGCGGGATAACACTCAAGCTGGCGTAGCCCCGAAAGAACGACCAGGTCGTCTCGAAGTCGTCGGTGCTGACGATCAGGCCAGGCACGCCGAGGCAACCCGCGAGGTGGCCCAGGCCGCTGTCGCACCCCACGAAGAGACGGCATGACAGCAGGCGGGCGACCATCTCGGGAAGCTCTGCCCGTACGTAGGTCAGGTCTTGGCCGAGGTAGTCCTGGGTGTCGGGGCCGCCGAGGACCCGCACTTCGCCGTGTGCTGCAACCTGGCTCAGGAGCCGCCGGGCGGAGTGTCGCGGCGGCGGGGTGCTAGAACGCGCATCGAGCTGGCAATACACCACATTCTCTTGGCCACTAGGCGTCGGTTCCTGACGGAGGGGAAGTGGCGGTACTCGGTGGCGGGCTCGCCCCCCGAAGGTGTCGGTGACGGCGTGGTTGAACCGGTCAAGCCATTGGACGCTCCATGAAGATCGGGCGAAGATCGCGTCGCCACTGATCGCTTCGCTGGGCGAAGGAACATAGCTCACCCGCTCGCATGCGAACACCTCGACAACTTCGGCAAGGATGGGCGAACCGGTGACGGCAACTGACGCCACGGCGTTGTCGCGGCAGTAGTGCTCCAGGCCAGTTACGATGCCCAGCGCATCGCCGAGACGATTGTGCCGGGCGAACCACATCACGGATCCCCCGAGGAGCGTCGACGGCGGCGTGTCCACCTCTGACGGAACTCTTGCCGCGTCGACGAGCTGGTCGCTTAGGCAGCGCAGCCCGCGTTGGCCGCAGCGCCAAGTCCGGGGAGCTGCCGCAATGTCTACTGCGGGCTTCTGATGGGCATCGACAAAGCGCACCTCATCGAAGCCGAATTCCTCGATGAGTTCACCGATCGCTGGTGGCCCGCTCACCTCGACTTGGGCTAGTCCATGTATTCGGGCGTAGGAGGCCAGACCAGCCGTCAACTCGACGCAGTCACGGACAGGGAGGTCAGCGGCGGCGAAGCGCGTCGGCAGTTCTTCTCGTCCGCTGATCGATGGTCGGTTCACCGGGCCCCCTCGTACACATCTGTATCCGGATGCATGGCGTCGAACTGTCGCTTGCCCTTGAGTAGGCGCACGACCAGCTCTCTGGCGTGAGAATCGGAGAAGTACGGATTGAGGGAGTACACCCGCAAAGCCACGACCGGCTCGCCAGTCGGTGTGTAGAACGCCGCGGAGGTCTTGCTCACCGCGATCTGTTCGGCGTCCGGCACGCGTTGACGCGATAGCCACGCGAACAGGTCAGACATGTACTGGTTTATCCGCCGCACCGAGCTGGTGTCGCTGAAGTCCTCCTCGGTAGCGGCCGGGTCATCCGGCGGGTAACAACGCACGAACACATCCGGGCCGTACGAATGTCTGTTGATGGCTGTCGCGTCGCGAGCTGCCAAGGCATCAATGTGGCGCCGGAGGGCTTCGGCTGTCTCAAGCGCGTGACCGAGCAGTTGCCGCATGCCCTGCTTGCCTAGGGCCTGCAGGCCAACCCAGGTCGCGACCATGTTCGCCGCTGACCTAGACGTTTCCAGTGTGAAGGTCCCGGGGTTGTAGGCGTCCTTGTCATGAAACAGCGGAGTCATGACTCCGCCGTCGCGGCGTAGCCGCGAGAAGTCTCGCCCGTCTCGCATGACGATCATGCTGGACGTGTACGGCGCGAAACCGGTCTTGTGGAAGTCGGTTCCGAACGAGTCGGCGTGCCGCACCGTTCTCAGGCGCTCCACAAGCCGTGAGAGCTTGGCCACCACAGGCGGGCTGAATCCGAGGGGATTGCGATGCAGGTCGTAATCGATGAAGCAGAGGTAGGCCCACCCGACGACCGTGTCTGCATGCACATGGGGCGTGTAATCCAACCCATATTCGGCGGCCAGCCGATCCCGCATCGTAGCGATCTCGACGAAGTCATCAACAGCCATATTGGAGGTCGTCCCGCCTGCGCCCATGATGCACGCAAGTCGGTGCCCGCGTGCCAGCACGTCGCGACAGGCCGCTTCCATCGACTCCAGGTCTGTGGTCTGGTCGGGCAGCGACGCAGCGGATATGTAGTTTTGGGTACCGATCCCAAGCCACGCGCACGCGGACTTGTGCGAGTAGTGCGCTGGCCAGGAACCGACGACGGCGATCCCAGGCTCGATCCCACGCTCGGCATGGTCGGGCTGCACCTTGGAGATGCCGACATTGATCGCGTATAGGTTGGTTGCAGTGCCGCCGAACGTGAACAGGCCGCCTGCCCGATCCGGGTCGTACCCCGCCAGCCGCGCCAGCGCCCGGGCGCAGGACAGCTCGGCGGAAAGGGTCTCCGCGGCGTCCTCTCCGGTGACGCCGTTTGGCATAAACAACGACACCGCGCACAGCGCCGCCAGGTTGACGAACGACGGTGGCGGAATGATGTTCTTGGCGAACATGTGGTGATGTACCTTGACCGATCCAGCTAGCCACCAACGCAGTTGGCTGAGAACGGTCTCCGAGGCGACAGGGTCCTCCAGCAGGTGTCCGTCACCCACCGGTGAGCGCCCATCCTCCTGGCCCCAGCGCGGATACACGGGCCCCGCACCCTGATGGCTCAGCGCCTCATTGAGGGCGCAGCGGATGAGCTCGACAAGCGCATCAGCGTTGCCCCCGTCGGGGCGCAGGAACAGGCCGTCGCGCCAGTATGCGAAACCATCCCCATCCCCGGAGAAATCAGTCGTCATCGCAGACCCCAGCGTCTTGGAGGAGCAACACGACCGCGCTCATCGCCCGGGCTTTCCGTAGAGCTTCATGCGTTCAGGTCGGGGCGTGCGCCGTCGGCCGGACACAAGATCCTCGCAAGCGACCGCGATAGACCACACCAGATCGTCACGCTGACGCCGCAGAATCGCGACGCGTTCCACCGCGCCGGCGTCATCCCCGACCAGTCGCTCGGTATGCACGATCCGAAGCGTCAGCACCGAGAGTCGGTCAAGCGCCGAGCCGATTGACTCCGTGAGAGGAGGCACGTCTTGGTTCGCACCCCACGCCGCACCAAAGATTCGATCGACCTGCTCGATGAGTTTGTGGCGAAGGCTGTTGAGTTCGTCGATCTCCCGCTTGATGGCCGGAATCTTCCCGTCCCCGGCTCGCCGCACCCGATCCTCGGCGTCCCACTGCCGGCTGTTGACGGCATGTAGCCGGTTCAGCGGCTTCAACAACTCCGGCGAGCAAGGAAGCGGCATCCCGGCGAGTGCATCCTCGCACCATCCACGTTGCCCATCTGCCATGTCGAGGCAGGATTCACCCTCAATCATTGCAGTACGCGGATCTTGCCCAAACTCACCCGTATCTAGACCCAGCCGAGCGGGCGTCTCGGTCATCAGTGGTGATCCCCTTCGGTATCTCGTTAGGACAGCCTCTGCCGACGGTCATGGGAGACGGCCTTGAGCGCGAGCGGAGGGTGGCCGAGAGGGGCGCGCACGTTACTCCACGACCGCTGGTCCATGAGGCGCGCGACTCGGCGACCAGAGTGGTCGCTACGACGTCCATCCAGGTCCGCCCCCTGTCCCTCAAGTTGATCTCATGGCACGCTAACAGTTCAGGTAGAACAGGTAGTTGACTTCGTGCACGCTGTTCGAACTCGATCCTTCGTGACGGTGGGGCGGTTCGCCTGGTGGGCCGTCACTAGGTGCTCCTCGTCACGGGGTGGAATGGGCTCGCCTGCAGCTCGCACGCAGAGCCCGGTGAACGTCGGCTTCCTCACCCTCGCGGGCCGTGATGTACGCGATCAGGCAGCTAGCGGTAGCGATCACGCTGCTGCTCCCGTGAGCAAGGCGGGGCGGTGGGGAGCGATGCTCCGGCCGTCCGGCAGCAGCTCCCCGGTGTCGTCGAAGAGCAGCACGCCATTGCACAGCATCGTCCAACCCGACACGTCGTCTCGCGCGACCATCTTGGCCGCCTCGCGGTCGGACGCGTCAGCGGTGGGACAAGGGGGGTCGTGCCGACACATGGTGCTCTTCCTCTCGGACGTTGCTCGTGCGGATAGGGGACCCTCTTCGGCCGTCTACAAGCCCCCGGGGGAACGAGGCGAGACGGCCGAAGAGGGAGTCCTGGGTGTGCGCCCTGCGCCTGCGGTGGAGGCGAGGAACGCGGATATCGCCGTGTCGCTGTAGCCGTAGAAGTGACCGCGGGCGGCGGCGTCGTCCCACGTCGGCGGGACCTCACCCCACTCGACCACGTGACAGGCACCGCGGTACGGAGACCAGCGCAGGCGCAGTGCTGTGAAACCCGGCTGGCCTCTGAGCAGGGCGCACACCGCCAAGCCGACGCTCAGGTGGTCCACGGAGAAGGAGCCGCCCCGGCGCGGGCCGCCGACAGGCACCGCCAGGAAAGGCATCCGGTAGACGCGGATGGCGACGCTCCGCTCCAGCACGGAGGGGTCCGCGAGCCGGGTCCAGTAATAGTCGTAGTCGTATGCCTCATGCGCAGGCATGGCCGTCACGATCGGCGGGGGCAGCGTTCTGGTAGCAGCGGTCATGCCTCGTCCCTGACGTGCTTCGCCTGGATCAGGTGCTCCAGCAGTTCGTTGGTCACCCGGGCCAGCCGCCGCGTGTGCCCGAGTCCCTTCCGGTAGTCGTCCGGCAGGTCCTCGGAGCGAAGCGCGTGGGCCCGCTCGATCAGCGTGGGTAACTCCTCGCAGTCCTGTTCCGCCCGGCCGGCCACGGCGATGTTGACGAGCTGCATGAGGTTGGCGCGCAGTCTCATGGCCAGTTCGTCAAGCTCGCTGGCCCGCGGTGTCTGATCGCCCAGGACACAGTTGATGTCCTCGAAGACGGCTTCCACGATGAGTGGCGCCCAGCCGCGGACCTTGGCGAGAACGCTCTCCAGTTCTTGGGTACCGAGGGGAGGTTCCCATCGAGACACCGGTCTGCTGATGCTCACGCCGTTTTCGGGGGCTGTGGCGGTGGGCGGCATTGAGGGCTCCAGAGGGCGGTCCGAGGGACGGGCGTAGCTACCTTGCGTTCTGTGCACCTATGTCTCTGCGATGTAGACCCACACGTCTTTGCCAGCCTCCGTTGCGGATACGGAGAAGTCGTCTGACAAGGCTCGGACAAGCGGCCAGCCGCGGCCGCTCTCGTCGAGAAGGTCCGGGACCACCTGCTCGGGCTCGCGAACGTCCTGGTCGCGGACGATCGCCGTGACACCATCCCGAACGCGCTGGACAAGGAGGTCGGCCATCCGCCATCCCTTGTCGTCTGGGGCGGTGTGCTGCCACACGTTCGTCAGCAGTTCATTGACAGCGGTGAGCGTCCGGCCGACCGCCTGGTCACCAACGCCCCACAGGTGCAGGTGCTCGCGGATGATGCGCCGCACGGTCGCAAGGTGCTCGGCTTCCACGTTGAGCGTCATGTCGAGCTGGCCGCGCACGCTTCTGGTCGTAGCTCGAACTGGGTTTCCCCAAGCAGGGGTTTCGAGCATGAGTGCCATGGTTGCTCCGTCCGTTCTGGCGGAACCTCTTCATGAGGGCACGGTTGCGGTGTGTACTGGTTGCGAACCGATCAGCAACCATTCAGGCAGAGCGAGCCGAGAACGTGGAGTGCCTGATGCCGACAGCTGGAGAGTTCGGCATCACGAGTACGGGGACAGGGAATGCCGCAGCCAATGAAGCAGCTCGACCCAGGTGCGTCCCCCGAGGAGTGGTTCGGCAACGAACTGCGGGAGCTGCGCCTCGCGCACAAGATGTCAGCCCGCGTCCTGGGCCGGTTAGTGCAGATCAGCGACGATGTGATCTTGTACATCGAGAAGGGCAAGTACCCCAGCTGCCAGGTCGAGTTGGCCAAGCAACTCGATGAGGTCTTCAACACCGGCGGGCTCTTCGAGCGGGCATGGCCCATGGTCTTCGGCAAGCGTGATGCCGATAAGAAACGGGCTGATGCCGATAAGACGTTGGCAAGCCGAGGTGAGGGAGCCGTTCAGGTACGGAGAGGCCGCATCCTGGGCAGAGACGAACCGCCTCCTCGCCCTGGGAGCCATGAGCCCGTGGACCGACGCTCGTTCCTCCAAGTCAGCGGCATCGCCGCCATCGCCCCCATAGACCTCACACAGGTATTCGCCCCCTCCGACCTGTCGCTTCCCGAGACCGTCCGCCCAGGTCACATCGTTCAGGTGCTGGAAGTGGCCACTGCCATCAGCGGTTGGGATAACCAGTTCGGTGGTGGCGGCATGGTCCGCGATATAGCCAGCAGGGCCATGCAGTGGTCCGTCGGACTCCTGCAAGCAACGTGTCCCGAGCCCCTTCGCTCTGACCTCTTCGCCGGCGTCTCGCGACTCGGGATCGTGGTCGGCGCCTCCGCCTTCGACTCCTACGCACACGACGACGCCAGGAAGGCCTTCAAGTTCGCCGCGGACTGCGCCGAGGAGGCCGGGGACTGGCACCTGCGCGCCAAGACCTACAGCTTCCTCGCCCGCCAAGCCGTGTGGATCGGCCAACCAGACGACGGGCTGACCTACGCGGAGAAAGGCTTGGTGCGCGCTGACCGGCTCACTGCCACCGAGCAGGCGATGCTGCACACGGCGCGCGCCAGAGCGTTCGGGAAGATGGGCGACGTGCGCGACTGCATGGTCGCCGTCGGTCAGGCCGACGACACCTTCGCGCAGTCCCGCCCCTCCGAAGATCCGCTATGGATGGCGTACTACGACGAGGCCCAGCACAACGGAGATACCGCACATGCGCTGTTCGACCTCGCGATACTCGCGGGCCAGGACCCTGGCAGGGCCGCCCGCCGCTTCGACACCGCGGTGAAGGGGCACTCGGACGCCTACAAGCGATCCCGGGCGATCTCCCGAACCAAGCTCGCCGCGCTCCTCATGGCCAAGGGCGACCCGCGACAGGCAGCAGCGATCGGCCACAAAGCTCTGGACGAGGTCGGCCGGCTCACCTCCCGCCGGGCCGCCGACGACCTCCGGCAGCTTGGGGCCTTCTCCGCCAAGCACCCGAAGATTGAGGAGGCCGTAGGCCTGCGCGAACGCATCACGGCTACCGTCTCTGCATGACCACCTCGGCAGCTGCACCCGCCCGCCACGCCCTTGAGCAAGTCTGCTCCGCCGTCGGCTTGAATGCCGACGGCGCCGAGCCGGTCCGGCTGGCCGAGAACCAGATATGGCGGCTGACGGGCCAGCGGGTGATCGTGCGCATCGCGCGGGCTGGGCAGGGCGCGGCGGCACGGCGGGAAGTGCGTGTCGCGCGATGGCTCGCCGAGAACAACGTGCCAACCGTGCGGCTGGTCGACGTCCAGCAGCCGATAGAGGCTGACGGGCGACCGGTCACCTTCTGGGAAGAGCTCCCGCCCCACGAGCACGGGACACCTGTCGATGTCGCGCACCTGCTCCGGCAGCTCCACGCGCTCCCCGCCCCAGACCTTGACCTTGGATACCTTGACCCGTACGTCCGGATTACCGAGCGGCTGCAGGCAGCGACGACCCTGGACGAGGCCGACCGCGCATGGCTTCACTGCCTACACCAGGACCTCGCCGCGGCCTGGGCCGACCGGCCGACAGGGCGGCCTGACTGCGCCGTTCACGGCGACGCCTGGCCCGGCAACCTCATCCGTACGATTAGCGGCCCACTGATGATGGACCTGGAAAGGTTCTCTCTCGGACCACCGGAGTGGGATCTCGTCTCAACTGCCGTACGCACCAAGACGACCGGCGCCGTCACCGCGGCAGAGTACGACGCGTTCTGTGCCGCGTACGGGTACGACGTTACGAAGTGGGCTGGATACGAGATCCTGGCCGGCGCCCGGGAGCTCCGCATGGTGACTTACGCCGCCCAACATGCGGCCAGCAACCCAGAGTGGGCAGATCAAGCCCAACACCGCGTCGACTGCCTGCGCGGCCGCCGCGGTCCACGCCCGTGGAACTGGAGGGGGATCATGTAGCGACCTGGAACCGCTCGGCGCTCCCAGTTAGGCAACGTAACGTTGTCTAACTACGACGTGCCGTCCGCGCAGCCTGCACGCTCTTCTCCAGTGCAGCCATCAGGTCCACAGCCGGCTTCGGCTCAGGGGTCTCGACCAACTCCCCGCCCGTGACCTTGGCCTCTACCAGCTGTTCCAGCGCATGCTGGTACTCGTCGTGCAGCTCACGCATCTCGACCCCGGTGAGCTCGTTCATGAGCACCTCGGCGAGCTGAAGCTCCCGGTCCGTGACGGGCGTTGCCGGGGCGAGGTCGCCGGGTGGGCGGACCTCGTCGGTCCACAGAAGTGTGTGGAGGACGAGCACCCCATCATGGGGGCGCAGCAACGCCAGCCGTTCACGAGATCTGATGGCCACCTTGCAAACGCCCACGTACCCGGTGCGAGCCAGGGCCTCGGTCAGCAGCGCGTACGGCCGGTCCGCCGCGGGCCCGCCGGCGCCCACGTAGTACGGCTTGCTGTAGGAGAGCGGATCGACGTCTCGGCCTGGGACGAAGCCCAGTACTTCCACGACGTGCTTCGTCGGGAGCGGGAGGTGCGCCAGGTCCTCGTCGGTGAGTGCGACCATGCGCCCGTCGGGCATGGGCCAGCCGCGCCCGACCTCCTCGTAAGGAATCTCCCGGTCCTCGACCTCGCATACACGGCGGTGCCGGACCCTGCCTCCGTCGGCGCTATGGATCTCCCGGAGCCGCACTGCATGCTCCTCCGTCGCTGAGTACAGCTTGGCAGGCAGCGCCACGAGCCCGAAGGCGATGGTGCCGGACCAAATGGCCCTCATGCCTCCAGGGTGCGGCGGAGCTGGGCGGGGTGCATCTCCCCGCCTCAATATATTCGAACTAAAATCGAACATCGTGGACGATCAATACGCCTCAGCAGGCCCATGGGCACGGGCAACCCTGCCCGACGGGCAACAGCTCGACGTGATCGTCACCGGCCGCACCCGGACCATCGACGGGGCCTGGTGGTACGAACTGGAAGCCATCCTGACCGCGCGCACCAAGTTGCCCGACGGCCGAATCATCGCCGAACCCACCCCAGTGGCCTTCACCATGCCCGCCCAGCAGGTCGCCCCCATACCCGGCGAAAACTACGACGCCGTACCCACCAACGGCGCCATCGCCGGCCGCCAGTGGCAGGTCGAGAACCTATGGCGCACCATCGACGGGCCATCCCGACGACTGCACCGCCGGGACTGCTGGCAGGCCCCACCCGGCAGCAAGCGGATCACGACCTCCGAAGCGGTCGAAATCCTCACCGACCCCGACGTTGCCCCATGCGACATCTGCCACCCAGAACGCGCCCTCCGCCAGCAATGAACACCCGCCGACGAGCACTCAACGCGGCCCCCTATTCGCCAGCATTCATCGAAAGCGTCGCGCTGGCACCATCCACGTCGTCGCCAGCGCGTCGCCCTCCTCGTCCTCGCCCCCGGAGTCGTCCGGCGCGGGGGCCCGCCCGACTGATTCGATCTGTCGCTCGATGCCGCGCAGGTTCTCCTGCAGATCCATGGTCACCACCCCATCGACGGTGACCTTCAGCGGATCGCCCAGGAGCTTCGCGCGCCGCTCGCCCAGCACTTCCAGGGCCACCGCCCGCACTGAGCGCAGTCGGAAGAACCTGGCCTCGAGGTCGGCGGCGTCGGTGTCCGGCCCGAGCTGCGCCAGCAGCCACGACCTCTGGAACTCATCCACCAGGTCCTCCTTCACCAAAAACCAGACCGGCCCGGCACCAGAGGCATCCCGGTGCCGGACCGTACGGGCGGCCATCCACTGCGAGGGCCGCCTCTTACACCGGCTTGCTGAGGTAAGGGAACTCCGAGCGCAGCGTGCCGGTGGCGGAATCCACGTCCAGCCCGCCGTCTACCGCCTTGTGTAGAACCAGCTCGAACATCTCTTCGGCGACGTTCTCGACCAGGTTGCGCCCATTGCGACCGCCACCGGTGAACTGTCCACTGGTGCCGATGCGGTACCGGAGAATGTCCGGCGTCAGGATGTCGCGGACCTCGGCCGCGTACTCCTTGGCATCGCCGTCGTATCCGTTGGCCTCAACAGCCTTGGCGATCTTGCTCTGGATCTGGCCGCCCCAGGTGGCGTCATCGACGGCGGGCTGGGTGGCGCCGTAGTCGTCGGCCTCGTTGAAACCGAACAGCGTGCTCACCAGGGGAATAGCTGCACGGTCGGTCTGGCGCCAGGCGTCGCCGGCGTCGGTGGGTACTGCGATGGCTCCCCAGAACCCAATGGCGATGCCCTGGAAGAAGTCGTCGGGGATCTCGACCACGATGGCCTGGACATTCTTGTCGGCGAAGGCGTTCTTGGCCTTGTCCGGGTCGTAGCCGCTCAGGTCCAGAGCCTTGCCCTCCACCACGGACGTGCGGACCGCGGTGACGACGGTGGGCTCGATGTAGAAGGGATCACCCGCGGCTCCGGCCCAGAAACGGATACCGCCCACACCGGTGGTCTCCTTGCCCGTCTTCGTGCGGGCCACGACGACACCGTCAGCGTCGCGATTGCAGGCGTCGGGCCCAGCCAGCAGGGACAGGGTGGCTTCCTGTCGCCCGCGCCAGTCGTGATCGCCGAAGGTGGCGCGCAGGGTGAAGTCTTCGCGGGCGTCCCCCTTGATGTCGATCTTGAGTTCGTAGACCGCTTCATGGTGGAAGCCATTGCTGCCTCCCGGATTGGTGTTCACCACGAACACGGTTCCGGTGGCACCTCGGAAAAGGTAGACGTCACTGATGTCGAGGCGAGGGTCGTTCTTGGCACTGAGGCCGTCGAGATGGTCAGACATGGGGGACTCCATGGTGGGGTAAGGACATGCGGGCGGGGGAGGCGAGGCTCGGCAGCCGAGGACTGTGTCGCCCGCCCCACCTGGGGGCTACTGCGCGGCGGGCCGCGCGCGGCGCTGCGTCGTCTTCTTCGCCGTGGCCTTGTCGCCAACCTGGGCATCGGCGGCCTGGCCCGCCTCAGGCGTGGGGACCGCCGGGACCGGTTCCCCGACCTCAGTCCCCTCCCAGCCCTTCACGTCCGGCGGTACGTCCCAGGCGTCCGGATTGGTGACCAGCGCGGCGATCTCCGGATCAGGGCACTCGCCGGGCAGCAGGATCAGTTCCTCCCGCGTGGCCGGGTCCTGGACATACACGGCAGCGATCAGGCGCGGCATCACAGCACCTTCGCCACGATGTGCGCGTCCGGCGTGTGCATCACCGGCATCCCCACCGCAGCACCCTTGGTCCAGATCTGCACCGGATCGTCCTGCACGCTGCGGGTGATGATGATGCCCGGGGCGTCCTCACGGACGATCTCCGGGTTCGTACCGCGCGAGAGGACCAGCGCCTCGGCCGTCACACCGAACTGCGTCTGGCACCACTTCTCCCGGTCCGGCGGAACCAGCACCCACAGGTCCTCCGGCAGCACCTTGCGCGGCTTGCCGTCCACCCGCACCTGCGCCTTGTAGAACGTGATCGGCGGCAGGCTGTAGTTGCCGCGCACCACGTTGATCTGCTGCGGGGTGAGCGTCGCCGTCGGCGTGGTCGACGGGTTCACCGACCCGTAGTACGCCGCCCGGTAGGCGTTGTTCGCGGCCAGGTAGCTGAACGCCTTCCGACTGGTGACCACCAGCTCCGGTTCCGGAGCGCCGATGTCGTCCAGGTGCTGAATCCACCGCAGCTCATCCGCGATCGGATCGGACGCCGGATCGGACCACGGTCGGGCTGCGACCGGCATGTTCTCCACAGGGACGTTCCAGTCGACCTCCAGCGTCAGGCCGTTCTCCTGCACCAGCTCGAACTTGCCGTCCGCCAGCACGTCGCCTGCCGCCAGTTCCAGCCGGGAGCGGATCGCCTCGACATGCCGCTCGACGTCGTCATACAGCAGCTCGATCAGCCGGTCCTGGTCCGATCCGCGCGAGGCTTCCAGCAGGATTTGCTCCTGCTCGCCGACCACCAGTTTCTGGCCCAGCGCAGGCAGCGCGCCTTCACGGGAGGTCTGCCACGCCTCACGCGTCGCGAACGGCACCGACGCGTCGAACGCCCGGTACTTCGCGACATTCACGTACCGGCCGGAGTCCTTGACCCGCCACTTGACTTCGTTCAGCTCCAGCGTCGGGAAGATCGTCTGCGTGAGGAGGAAGTCCTTCGGGCTCGGTATCGCACGCGCGAACGTCGTCAGGTCCATGACCGAGACGTCCTTCAACAGGTCCTGAATCGTCATGGCTCAGACCCCGCTCACACGAACCGGATCTGCGCGGCACGCGGGTGCCACGCAAGCTGCAACAGATCGATACCGCCCGGCACCTTCGACGCCCGCACCGCCCCGTGCCACAGCAGCGCCGCAGGAATGCGGGTCTGGCCCGGAGCGAACGGCACCTCAGCGAACACAAACCCGCGCAGCACCTGACGGCCACAGGACGCCTCCGGGTCGTACGGGCCCCACAGCTTCGACTCGGCAACCTTCCCCACCGGCACACCGGAGAAGACCCGCCCGTACGGGTCGCAGCCCTCCCCGCACTGGTAGTGCACGCCTTCGGTGAACAGGTTCAGGTCGAGGGTGATGGTGTCGGTCGAGTCGGTGCCATGCAGGGCGGCCAGCCACTCACGGTTGGCGGTCGTGTACTCCGACTTCGAAACGGGCTGAATGGACATGCTTGTGTCTCCATGGACGATGCGGTCAGATCCGCACACCGCCCATGGGGCAGTGCCGTCCACGAAGTCCAGGGGGCGTGGTCCCCACTACTGGCTCGCTACTCAGCGCGCGTCACTGAACTCGGCAGACACAAGACCTCGCCGACGAGCCATCTCCAAACCAGCCGAACCCGGCTTCTGCACCGGGGCCGTACGCGTCGGGCCGCGACCGGCCGGAGCGCCAGCCGGAGCCGCCGGCACCGGATTACGCACCTCACCGAACAGCTCCGGACGCCGCGCCCGCAGCGCCTCCGCAGCCGCCGAGATCTGCGCCTCATCCGCGTCCTCGTCATCCACGGCCAGCAGCCGCTCAGCATCGACGAGGTCGTCACCCTCCGCACCCAGCGCCACGAGCGCAGCCCGACGCAGAGCCGCACGCTCCCGCTCCGCCGCCAGCTCCTCACGCCGAGCCGCCTGCAACTCCCGCTCCGCAGCCACCTGCTCCCGACGCTCGACCTCCGACAGCGCGGCCTGCTCAGCCTCCCGCTGCGCGGTCACGAACTCCGTCAACGCCTTCGGCGTATCAAATCCCAGAGTCGACAACAGGCGTTTGATCGCAGCCCGTTCACCCTGGGCCTTCTCCCGGGTCAGCATCTTCCCCAGACGGTCCTGGGTCACGGTGACCTGCTGCTCCTGGCCGCCACTCTCGGCGTCGTCCAGCTGGTCGTTCGTCTCGTCCTCCGACGAGGCCCCGAGAATCGGGAAGATCGGCCGCCCATCACGGCGATAACCGACAGGGCCGGGAGTCGGCAGGGGCCGGACCATACAACTCCTCCAGGTAGCGCGCCCCCGCGCTGCCGATCAGTGTAGCCACCTGCGCCGACACTGATCACGTCTCCGCCCTGGCCTTCACCAACTCCCGCTCGCGCTCGCCTGTTTCGCGGGCGCCGCCGCGCGTGCCCTCGTGCTCGCTGTCCTCGTTCTCGTCACCGTGCTCGCCCTGCGCGCCGCGCACCGCAGCAGCCTCCGCCACCCGCGCCGCCGCCTCCTGCTCGGCCCGCGCCCGGATACGGGCCACCTCCTGCGAGGCGTCCTTGATCGGATAGCCCGCGTCCATCAGCATCGCCACCGCCGTCTCCAACGACAGAACCCCCGCCCCGTACGCCTGAACAACCTCCTCCAGCACCGCCGCCCGGTCCGTCGGCGTGTGCGGCGCCCACGACAACCGCGCCGGGAACGACTCCCCAGCCGTCCACCCCTCAGCACGTCCAGCCTGGCAGAGCCGCTGCACGAACTTGAACAACAGCCGGTACTTGTGCTCCCTCGCCAGCCGCATCGCCCCCACCAACGCATCCAGCGGACCAAGCGCGAGCTTGAGCGCGTACCCCGAGGGCACCTCCGACGCATCCAGCGTCCCCAAACCAGCCGCCGTCACCCGCGAGTTCGACGCGATCCTGTCGAGCAAGTGCTCAACCCGCGCCCGCAACTCGGCCAGCTGAGGCGAGGTGTCCAGCGCATCCATGCGCCCGGAGTCGCCCAGCTGCCACACCGCGCCAGCCTCCACCTTCAGCTGCTCGGGCTTACCCGTCACCCGGTTCACCGGCAGCCGCGCCCCCGCAAGCCCAATGATCGGCGTACCGGTCGTGGCACTGGCCGCCGAACCGTCGGAGTCCGTCGCCGCCAGCTCATCCAGGCCCTGCAGCACACGGGCGATGGCCGACCGGCCCCAGTGCTCCCCGCCGTCCGGGATCGTGTTCGTGATGTGCACCACCGGCACAAAGTCGATCATCAGATCCAGCCGGTTCAGCTCCGTGCCGTCCGGCCGCACACGGAACGCGGCCTTGTCCATCGGCAGCCGCTCCAGCGTCTCCCCGCGCTTCAGGTCCTCCAGCAACCACTCCGCGTCCGTGAGGTAGCACGTCATGTTCGACGGCCGCCCCGGCTCCCATGGGTACTCGCGCACCAAGCTCTCGTCACCTTCGGATATCGGGCCCAGCTCGTACGTCACCCGCCGAACCCTGGCCTTCAGCCCGTCCGGATCCTCCGGCAGCTCCCACGCCAGGTGCACCCGCGTCGGGAAGTCGCTATCCTCGTCCTCCCACTGTGGAAAAAAGAACCCCGGATCGTAGACACGCAGGGTCGGCCGCTGCTTCTCCGGATTCCACGCCAGCACGAGCACGCTGTCGCCCAGCAGCACAGCGGCCCGCTCCGCCTGCTGAATCCGCAGCGTCAGCAGCTCCTTCTCGGCCCACTTCCGCAGCCGCTCCTGCGCAGCAGCGGCCTCTGTCGATCCCGGCTTGGGAGACTCCTCGTCCGCGTGCTCCGCGTCCTCAACCGTGATCTTCTGCTCCGAGCCGAGGAGGTAGCCCAGCGCCGTGTCGACCAGGCTCGCCGCATCGCCCAGCTCGCGCCGCTCCAGCGCCGCCTCATCACCCGACGCCGCAGCCAGCTGCCCGGCCTGGTTGTTGTCGTACGCCGCCAACACCTTGTACGCCGCGAGCCTGCGCAACTCATGCGGCGGCAACCACGAGGCAGCCAGCTCCGGGAACGCTCGGCCCCCCAGGCGGCCAGCGTGGGCCATCACCGGCTTGTAGTTCAGCCATGACCAGGCGTCGATCACGAATTGGCGCAGGCCCACAGGTCCCCTCCAGGACGTCGGCCCCGCGCCGGCTGATCAGGGTAGCGGCCCTTCCTGCGCGCCCCCTGCGGTGCCGCACCCGGCCACTCCCAGTTGACGATATGCACTGGCAGTTCGACCATGGTGCGTAGCGGCGTAAGGAGGAAGCGGTGGCCACTCCAATCAGACGCCCACATGACTTCCCTTTGGATCACCCAGGGGATTTTCGAGCCGACTCGCTCGCCGACTTGCTGGATGCCTACAGGGGCGGCCAACGGAGAATCCCCGAAGGAGCCGACAAGGCTGCAGTAAAGGGCACTCTCCCCCCGACAACTGGACGAAAAGTCAAGGCCAAGTACGGAATTCTCCTCCATTACACGAGAGCGACATGGAGGGATTCCATTGACGAGATAGGTCTTTACCCAGGAGCCTATCTGACACCGACCCCTTACTCAGCCTGCGCAGCGCCTTGCACGCTTGGGCTGCCGCAGCCCATCAACCTCGCGGTCTTGGTTAACCCGGGGAAGATTCACACGCCACTATTCGGTCCAGCCCTAGCACAACAAACCCCACTGCCCGAAGCGAAGGAACTGTGGCCAGGCGGCGGGATCGAGTTCCTATCAGAAAAGGCCATACCCAGGGATGCCATAGTGAGGATGGTGGAAGTTGCCTCGTGCGGCGACGCACCATGGGATTGGCTCGCCGACGCAAGGGGCTACGCATGAACTCCTCGTATGATCGGGTCACAGAATTGGTCGGGACCGCAGTCAACGCGGACGTGTACAAGGCGCTATATACCACCGTGGCAGATCTATACACACCGATCCGAGTTTGGGATGGAATGCAAACACGCTGGGTAATCCACAGGGACGTCGGAAGTGACCGGATCGAAGCCTCGGTTTCCATCAGGCCCGCAGTCATCGAAATGCTCGGCAAGGAACGAAGAGCAACGGAGTTCAAGCTCACCATTGGGTGTCGCGCCTGGAAAGGTGAAGAGACACTTTCCTTTTGGACCTATGACGGCCCATCCAAGATCGTCAAGGGTGACTCCCCCGAGAAGGCAATAAAGGGGTGGGTGGCAAGTGAGCTCACCCGCATTCTGCGACGCGCCGACCGAGAGGTGAAACGTGCCCGAAAGGCACAGACGCGCGCCCCGCGGAAGCGCATCACGACAGTAAGAGCTGTCGAGTAGAGCGTGCTGGCTAGCGCCGTCCACTGAGTCGCTGGTCATCCCCAGCGCGTGGCGGCGGCATCGTCGGGTCGAGGAAGAGGTCCCACAGCGCCCACACCGCCGAGTCCAACAGGTCCGGCGAATCCTCGGTCTCACCCTGGCCGACGAACGTCGTCATCTGCTCTTCCAGCTCCGCGAATACCCGAGCCGACCCAACGTGATGCACCCGGGCCTGCTCGTAGAGCTGCGCCGCCGGAGCCGCGCGGGCGCGCTTGCCACGCGTTGCATGAACGATCCGCCAGTTCACCGTCGGATCGACCTGCTCCAGCAGCGCCGGCAGGTAGTCGCCGCCGTTGTTCGCCTCGATGACCACGCAGTCCGCCCGGTGCTCGTGGTACAGCCGCGCGGCCCGCTTCATGGCCTGCGTCGGCGTGTGTCGGGCCTGCTCGCAGTGCAGCAGATACCCGCGCGGCCGGTCATCGCCGAACATCGACTCCACCGGATACCCGCGTCCCGCGACCGTGAAGGCCGTCATGTCCGCGTTCTCGTGGCTCTTGGTTGCCGGATCGACCGCGATGACCAGGCGCTGCATGTCGGGCAGATGCTCCGGCTTCGGCCGGAAGCCCTCGACCTCCAGCATCCAGCCCTGCCACAGCGCGCCCTCGACGTCCTCGAGTAGCTCGCCCGACAGCTCCTGCCGCCCGAGCCGGGTGCCGGCGTACTCCTCCTCCAGCTCCTCCCGCGCCGCCGGACTCAGATTCGCGTCGTTCTCCCGCATGTGCCCACGGGTCAGCACTACCCGGGGCGGCTCTCCGCCCTCTCGGTGCGTCTTCTCCTGTGCCCGGCCGCGCTCGACCAGCCGCTTCACGTGCGGCAGCGGCTTGGGCGTCGTGGAGATCACGACCTGAGGGGTGTCCGCCTCGCGCAGGCAGAACCACAGCATGTCGTAGACCTCTTGCGCGGTGTGCCGCGACCAGGCCGCGTACTCGTCGCACCACGCCTTGTCGAACGCCCAGCCACGCAGGTTGTCCGGCGTCTCCGCACCGAACCCACGGATCAGCGTGCCGTTCTTCAACCGCAGCGTCGTCTCACCCAAGCTGGAGTTGTACTTCGCCACCTCCTCAGGCGGGAACACCGACAGCAGCCCGGACTTCGGGGAGTCGAAACAGATGTCACGCACCAGCGTCGCGTTCTTCGCCACCACCGCGATCTGCAACCCAGGCGTCCTCGCCCACTCCCGCACCGCCTCCGCCGCCGTCCGCGACTTCCCCCAACCACGACCAGTGAGCAGCACCCACACCGTCCACAACCACGACGGCTGCCGCTGCGACGCACGCGCATGATGGTGCAGCCACCCCTCATGCGGCAGCCCGTCGCAGTTCGGCACCTCGCACGCCCACCGGCGCGCCGACAGTTCATCGGCGCGGATCAGCGCCGTGACCTCGGCCCGGAGCTGTTCCAAGCTCATTACGCCCAGGTCACTCAGGCCCTCGATCGCACGCCGCTTCGCCCAGCCACCGCTCACCGGGCACCCTCCTCCAACCTGCGCTCCAGCTCACGGCGCAGCAGCTCCATCCGGCTCCTGCGGTCCTCGTCGCTGAGCGACGCCACCTCGGGCCCCTCCCCGCTTCCCTGCGAAGCCACGCCAGCAGGTTCCTCACCGGCTGCCCGGCGCTCGATCTCGGCCGCGACCTGGAAGTAACGCAGCAGCTCACCAGGCGTCAACTCCCGTGGTTCCAGCGCCTGGAGCCGGGCAATGGCCTTCCCCAAGAATGCCTGCGCCAACTTCGCATGCCGCCGAGCGATGTCGCGACGCGCCTGCCGCTGCTCGACCAGGAACACGCGGTCCTGCTCCCGGTCGTACGCCGTGGCGCGCATCACCCACGCGTGCTGCTTCGACCACCGGCCCAGGAGCGTCCGCGACTTGTCCAACTCCTGTGCCACCTTCGTGACACTCCGCGTCGGCCCAAGGTCGCGGTACACGGCGAACGCCTCGAACGCCTGGGGGGACTCGCCACTCTGCCGCTCCCACGGCTCGACAACCCGATCAATCACTGGGCAGCCTCTCTCCCCCGGCAAGATCGAGAGTATTCTGCCTGCGGACGCGCGTGCCTTTCAGGCCAAGGCGACTTGCTCGGGCTTCGACGCCCCAGCCCCAGCAGCACGTGCTGCCGAGGGTAGGCAGCAGGCGAGTGCTCGAGTGGCCCCCTGCCGTTCCAGCCAATGCCCGAGCATGGCAGCAGGCCGATGGCAGGTCCGGTGCCGCCGGCAGCGAGGGGGACGAAAGCACGATGGCCATATCACGAGGGCAACGGCCGTTTACCATCCGTGCATGTCGCAGCCGCGAGGGAAAGGCCACCAGCGTTGCGGCCGGGATGGCACCATGTGGTGGCACGACAGTGATGAGCGAACAGACCATGGGGGCGTCATTGCCTGAGGTCGTCTACCTGTCGGAAAGCAAACTGAAGCAGTTCCTGCCGGAGCCGCGCCGCGTCCCTCGGACCGCGTTTTGCGGCGGCGGGAGCCATCCCAGCGCGTGCGGGGGCCGGCCGCAGCCTCCGGGGATGGCGGACGGTTGTGGGTAGCAACCAGAAGTAGATCCATCCCCGCAGGTGCAGGGCGCAGGCGCCTGTCACCTCGAATCCGGAGCAGACCGCGGGGCCATCCCCGCGGGTGCGGGGCGCAGGTGCGAGGCCCGATCGCCGCATCGGTGGCCCGGGATCCATCCCCGCGGGTGCGGGGCGCCGGGCGGCATGGGCCGGGTCCACTACCACTTGACCCGCGTGTGCGGGACACAGTCCGGCACCAAGGGCGAAGTCCGGATCACCCCGGGGACATCCCGCGGGTGCGGGGCGCAGTTACGCCAGTTGTCGATGTTGATGCGGAGCTTGGGGCCATCCCCGCGTTATGCGGGGGCGGGCGCAGACCGTGTTATCGCCGGTCCCGGCATCGACCGCGGGGCCACCCCCGCATATGCGGGCACAGGCGTTCCGGCAGAAGTTCGTGAATGGTCACAAGGGGCCATCCCCGCGGGTGCGGGGCGCAGATGGCCGATCCGTTCTTCCGGCCCGCCTCGGTGGGGTCATCCCCGCGGGTGCGGGGCGCAGGTGCGAGGCCCGATCGCCGCATCGGTGGCCCGGGATCCATCCCCGCGTGTGCGGGGCGCAGTTCTGTGGAGCCGTCCCGGCCGCCGATACCACGGGGTCATCCCCGCGTGTGCGGGGCGCAGGCCTGCTTGAGTGCGGCTGCGAGTGCGGCGTAGGGGTCATCCCCGCGTGTGCGGGGGGCAGTTCCATCCCGTCGGGTACACCACGCCGCGCGTGGGGCCATCCCCGCGGATGCGGGGCGCAGGTGTTTACCCGCAGACAGAATCCGTAGTCGAAGGGGCCATCCCCGCGTGTGCGGGGCGGAGGACGGTGGTGTGATGTCGTACGGCGCCTCCTCGGGGCCATCCCCGCGTGTGCGGGGCGGAGTCGTTCGGGTTCATCCTTCACCTCCCGATCGAGGGGCCATCCCCGCGTGTGCGGGGCGGAGGTGCGGACGGGGTTCAACGTGCGAGGGGTGGCGGGGCCATCCCCGCGTGTGCGGGGCGGAGACTGTGCGACCTGCGGGTTTACGGCGAGCAGTGGCTGTTTCTGAGTAGTTTCATCGACTCTGGCAAATAGGGCAAAGGTGGATTGTGTGCCTCAGGGAGCGTCTCAGGCGCGGCGGTGCCCCTGCTTCGCTTTGACGAGACGTCACTGCCCGTTGGTCCAAGGAGTCACGGCATCCACGCAGCCAATCCTCGCTTTCCCGAGCGGTGTTGCTTAGGGCTGGGTGCCGCGCACGAGGAGAAGTCCTGTGGAGTAGGCGCGTCCTCTACCGATCCCTTCGGCGAGGGTTCTGGTGAGGGTGGTGGGGTCGGTGACGGTCAGGGTGCCTTTGATCTCTGCGCGGGCGATACGGAGCCCTGTGCGGGATCCAGTAGAGGAAACGGTGGGAAGCATGCGTACGGAGAGTTGCTCCTGATTGGCGGTGGCTCCGATGCGAGGGATGCCTCTGGGGCCGGTGGAGGACTCACCCGGAGGCTGGAGGCGGTCGGTGAACCATTGTGTGACGTGTCGGGGGGTGGCGTGTGGGATTCGGCGTCCTCTAGCCCGCTTTCCGTCGTTGGCGGCGGTGGGGGCGGGGCGGTTGCTGGTGGGATTGACCACGGTGCGGAACGCGTAGGTGTCGCCTTCGCGGATCGTCATGTCAACGGTGAGTGCTTTGGGTTCTCGTCTGTGGGCCGCGTGGGGGATGTTGGACCAGTCTGGTGCGACACGGGACTGCACGACGAGTACGAGGGCGTTGTTCTTCAGGTCGAGTGACCAGGTCGACAGGACGCCCAGTTGAGCACGCGGGTCAGGTTGATCGGTGTCGACCCAGCCGTAGAAGCCGCACATGACAGTGCGGTGCATGGCTTGCGCATCGATCAGGGATTTTGCGGTGTAAGGGTGGCGGGCATCGAGGGACAGGATGCTGTGCGTGGTGACAAAGCGCGCAGCGTTGGTTGTGGTGGTCACGGAATCAGGTCCCATCCGATGGTCTGGGCGGGGGCGATGCGGGTGCGGTACTCCCAGCGGGTGGTGTGCGCCCGGTGTTCGGGGTGGTAGGTGACCGGTTGGTCGCTAATGGGTGATGCCCCGGGGGTCGTGGGGTCTGTTTCGATCCATGCCCAGGGTTGCCGGGTGGTGGCGTTCGGCAAGAGTGCTGTCTTTGTCAGGACGGTTTGCAGGGTGCCAGGGTGGATTCCTGCGGCGATGGTGCCGCTGGCTGGGCAGGATTTACGGCCGAGCCACAGCAGCTGCTTGGGGTGCTCGAGGGCGTCCGCGATGCTTTCGAGGAGGTCGCGGTCCGGGTGTTCGAGGGCGGCGACGAATGCCGCGTCGGCGATGTACCAGCGGCGGCTGGTCATTGGGTCCCGGGTGAGGGCTTTGGGCTCGGTGATCAGTGCCCCGGTATGGGGATCGGTGATGACGTATTTGGGTGCCCCGTACCAGGATTCGAGGTTGTGCTGTCCGAACGTCGAGCCGGTTGCATCCTCCAGAGAGGCTTCGGTCTTCGCAGCACGGCGGTGGTCGAGGATCAGTCGCGGGGGCGGAGTGGGTACGTCCCGCCGCCAGCGGTGTGGTAATCGCTGACGGGGGTGCCGGGGCGGTCAGCGCGGGTGGCAAATCGGATCTGAGCAAGGTGGTCGACGGGGTCAGTGCGGTCCATACCGAGGGCTGCGGCGCACATGCCGAGTACGCCGGATTTGGTGGGCCTGGTCAGGGTGTCGCGCCGATCGAAGCGGGCCAGGACCCCCCAAGACTGGAGGGGGGCGGCCAGGCGTGTCAGGAGGACATGCGTCACTGCGTGGTCAGTCCCTCGATGCTGCTGGTCTCTTCGGCAGTGAGAGTTCCGGTGTTGGCGAGTTCGGTGAGGAGTTCTTGGATGTCGAGGTCGTAGGTGAGAACGCGACCGGGGGTAATGTCCGTACGCTTGTTGGTGACGAGGCGGTGGTGGGCCAGCAGGCGTCGTGTCGCGGCGAGGGATGCGTGGCCGTCTGCCTCTTCCCGGACGGGCTTTTCGAAGGCCCCGGCATAGTTGAACGGCCGCTGGCCGTCGAAGGCGAGGACGATCTTGGGGAGAGAGCCGGTCGAGGCGGTGCTGTTCTTCTTCGCCTCCGGGAAGGCGTTGACGAAAGCATCGACGAATTCCCGCTCGGCGGCCTGGGCTGCGGTCTCTGCCCGCTCGGCATTCATGCCCGCAGCCACGAGGTTGGATCGCAGCCTGCGGCGGTCCAGGACAGCATGCCGGTAGAAGGTTCCGGAGATCAGGGCCTGGTAGCCGGTCATCCCCGCGCCGGAGTCATTGGTGGCGTCGAGGTAGTCCAGCGCGTTGGCCTTGCGATCGAGTTTGGCATCATCGGCGGCCGCATAGAAGTCGTCGATCTGCTCGGAGGCGTGGACAGTGAAGGCATGGGCGGTCTGGATGGCGCCGTCAACGTTCGGGGAATCGGGGATCTCGGCGAGGAACCGCCCGTAGAGCGCGATGTCGATGGCATCGCCGGGGGCGAGAGCAGCCAGCACCGCGGCACGGATCTCCTTGGGAACGGGGATCAGAGGGGCAGTCTCCGCGCTGTCGTTCGCCGTGGGTTCATCCTCTGTCGTGCCCTTGCCCTTGCCCTTCCTCGCCTTCTTCTTCGCTGCGGCTTCGGCCTGCTGCTCGAGGTAGTCCTCCGCCCAACTCATCACGGTTTTCCGGTTGCTGTTGATGTACTCGGCGAGCCGGTCGCCCGCGTTCCTCGGGGCGAAGAGGAGCACCTTCGTAAGGTTGATCGTGTTCGGCTTGTCTCCGAACTTCAGCCCGGTGGCTTCCAGGCAGGCCCGCGCGATGGGGAGGGCGTCCGTCTCCTCCCATCCGGCGGTGGCGAGGGCCTTGGCGGTCAGCAGTGCCCATTCGCGGGTCCGGATACCCATGGTGTGGCCGGCGAGGTGCCCTTGCCCGGTATTGGCACGATTGCGGGTGTGGACGCGCTCGGAGCGGCGGCGGGACTGGGAGGTGACCATGTCCCGTTCGTCCCCACCGAAGACGACCTTCTTCGGCTGATTGTTCTCATCCCGCACCGGGAGCACGGCGACCAGGGTCTCAAGGAGGTGCAGGGACAAGTACTGGTTCTCGGCAAGGAGCGTGGCGGTCGTCATCAGGCGTCGTTCCTGTTCTTGTAGACGGGGGTGTAGAAGTCGCGGGCCCAGCCGTAGGGGACAGGACGACCGCGTTCACTCCAGCGGACGAGGTCTTCGGTGAGCTGCGCCCAGGAGGGCGGGTGGGTGCCACAGGACCGGGAGCGTTCGACGGCGTGCTGCAGGTGCCGCCACGGGATGGCGCGGCAGGCAACAACTCGGTCCAGCAGCCGCGTGGCTCCCGCATCCTTCGGTCCCCTGCCGGCGGGGCTTCCGACCCGACGCAAGGCCGCTCCGAGGCTGCCGAATCCGTAGTGGGGGTCGCTCGCGCCGGCGTGGTAGCGGGCGAAGAAGAACGCGACCTTCCCGTAGACGACACGATGCTCTTCCGCCGGGGCGAAGTTTTCGGCGAGCAACCGAGACTGGGTCAGTGCTGCAGGACGGCGCAGGTCGGCGAGCACGCCGTACTGACGGGTCCGCACCAGGTCGGCGAGCCACCCGGTGAGCTGTTCGGCCGGTGGCCGGGCCGCCCGGTCAGATGAGCTGCTCTCCGCCCTTTCCTGGCTGTCAGTGGTCACGGCTCGCTGCCTCTTTCAGGTAGTGGGGGGCCTTTGCGTCGGTGAGGAGCGCAGCCAGACGAGCGTGGGCCTGGGCACGGGCCTGAAACCCGCGCGAGTTCGGCGGTAGGGAGTCCAGCCGCTGCCCGAGAACAGTGGTGGCCGTGTTCACGAGCGTTTTGGCGTAGACCGCGATGGCCTCGGGAACAGGGGTTCCCTCGGCTGTCGCTTCGAGCAAGGCGTGGAAGAGATCGGCTGTTGCCGCCCAGTGCTCAGGTGTCGCGTCGAAGCGCGCCATCTGGCTCTTCTTGTCGGCGGGCTTGGGGTTGGGGTAGGCGAGCGTCCACGCGGTGTAGGCGGCCTTGCCTAGAGCTGTGGCCGTGTACTCGGCGATCTGGGAACCGGCTTCTGCGGCCTGACGCAGCTCTGCCTCACGGCCGGGGACGAACGGGAAATGGTCGGAGACCCAGGTGGCGAGTTTGTTGCCCTCGGTCACCAGCCCGACGGCCCACAGGGTCACGCGGCGTCCGCTCAGCATGCCCAGCCTGCCGTAGAGGTCGCTGCCCTTCTCCCTCTCGGCCACCGCCGCGTACAGAGCGTGGGACTCCCGCCACAGCTGCCGGACAGCGGAAGGCCGCAGAGGGCCCATGGCCTTGCCGTAGGTGACCAGGATGGCGTCCTGGAGGAACGTCTCGGGTAGTGGGGCAAGAATTTCGCCCGCACCGACCAGAACCCGGTCGATGGCCAGGTCGCCGGAGGCGGTGACGGTCGGGCGCATGAGGATGGACCGTCCAAGGACACTATGCAGGTCCGCCGGCCCATCAGGCGTCCGGCCGGGGGGCTTGGTCGTGAACGTGCGTCGGGTGCGGCCGTCGGTCCAGGACCGATTGAAAGTTCCCGGCTCACCCGCGTAGGGCTGGAGGTTCAGGCGCAGGGTGTCGCCGAGCGTGTCGCCGAGCGCCAGAACGCGGATACGGGCTGCGAGCCGGCCAGTCGCAAGATTGTTCAGAGTGGAGCCCAGCAGGCTCCCCGAGATCCTCCCGCGCATGCCCGGCCCATAGGCGTGCTGAGTGAGCATGGCGCGGAACGCCGCATCGATGGGGAGCGGTTCGGGGTGCTCAAGGTGATGGTGGTCAAAGAGCTGGTTGTAGTCCCCGGCATGTTCCAGGACCAGTTGCGCTGGGCCCACGCCGTGCTCGTCAAGGTAGGGGGCGAGCAGTGCGTTCTGTCCGAGCGGCTGCACCGGATGGAGCAGATCCCATTCTTCTGCCGGCTGGGCTATCAGCCACTGAGCGGCATCCGCCAAGGATCGGCGGCTGTGTACCCACTGGTGCCATTCGCCGGAGGTCTCTGGATAGCAGTCCGCGGCGTAACAGATGGCCAGGAGGTACTCCACAACGGCGATGGTCTCGCCGGGGGTGGAGGCGCTGATGGCCCGGTAGTCATCGGCGTGCTCCAGCAGCCTGGCGAGCCCCGCAGGCTCGGCGTCGCCGCTCATTGTCAGTGCCGTGGTGCAGTCTCGGATGCGCGGGTCCCACCGCGGTGGGGAGTTCACCTCCCCCGACTCAATACCCGCTAGTAACAATGCGTGCCTCCTTGCTTGCGGTACGTTGTCGTCGTGGCGACTGTACTGCAATCGGGTGACAACTCATGATGAAACAGGAAAACGTGTTAATTACGGCGCTCATGGCCTGGGGGAAGACGGACACCAAGGGCAACTCCCGTGCCCGGGGCGGACCTTCATGGAATCCCTTGCTCGCCCATCTCCTGGACGTGGCCGCGGTGACCGGAGCCTTGTGGAACCGTTACCTCCCGCCCACGGTGCAAGATCGCCTGGCAGCCGCATTCGGCGGAGGAGACCACGGCACAGCACGCCGCATGGTGATGTTCCTCGCGGCCGTTCACGACCTCGGCAAGGCGTCCGACTGCTTCCTGCGCCAGTTCGGCACCGGCCGCTTCGCCACGCCCTACCTGCGTAAAGAACGCAGCGTCTGGGAAACGCACGCCCGTGCCACCGGGCTTCCGCTCGGTACGAACCTCGAGGCCGCCTGGTGGGCGCGGCACGAACACATCACCGCCGCCCACCTGCCCCGCCTGCTCGGCTGCACCTGCGAAGACTGCGGCGGCACCGGCCCCGTCCACAACGGCCTGCACACCACCGCCCACCTGCTCGGCGGCCACCACGGGCACATTCCCCAGAAAGACACCGTCGACCGTGCCGCCGGCGCAGCCTCCCACCACACATGGGAGCCGACCCACCGGGTCCTCATCGAGGAAGTCGCACGGCACATCGGCATCGACCTACTCCAGGTACCGGAGTTGGTTCAGCCCGAACGCCCGTCTTCGCTAACGCTGTTCACCGGGCTGGTGGTGCTCGCCGACTGGATCGCCTCGGACGAGACCCAGTTCCCTTACCGGCAACCGACGGACTCTCCCCGAACGTGGTGGCACCGGTCCCAGCACAACGCCCAGGCTGCTCTGACCAAACTCAAGCTCGACCGCTGGAAGCCGCAACCGGTCACCTGGGACGAACTGTGGCCGGGCACCCAGCCCCGAGACTTCCAGGCCGCCGCGATAAGTCTGATGCCGGAACGCGGCCCTGCCCTGGTCATCGTTGAATCCGACACCGGCTCAGGCAAGACACGGCTAGCCCTGTGGTGCGCGCACTACCTGGCCCGCACCTGCGGCTACCAGGGCCTTTACATGGCGATGCCGACGCGAGCGGCCACCAACCAGATCGCCGAGGAACTCTCCAGCTTCATAGACGCCGCCCTCGGCGAACAGCAACAAGCCCCTCTCGCCGTCGTCCACGGCACCGCCGCCGCCACCGACATCGTGCACCGGCTCCTTGACGCCGCCCGGCCCGCCGGCCCTGAGCTCGACGACCTCGCAGCCTTCGTCACCGGAACCAACAGCACGGAATGCTCCGACCAGACCCCTCAGCGTGCCGTCCTCGACCCCTGGTACCTACGACGCTGCCTCGGCCTCATCGCCACCTTCGGCATCGGAACCGTCGACCAGATGATCCTCGCCGCACAAAAATCACGGCACTGGTTCCTGCGCATGTTCGGCCTCGCCTGCAAGACGGTCATCATCGACGAAGCGCACGCCTACGAGCTCTACCAACAAGACCTACTGACCGCCGCCGTGAGCTGGCTCGCCGACGCCGGCGCGTCCGTCGTCGTCCTCTCCGCCACCTTGCCCGCCGCCGTACGGGAAGCCCTCACCAAAGCCTGGTGCCGCGGACACCGCACCACTCTCAACGACACAGGCGATCTCGGCCCCATCACTGTGGTTGACGGCCGAGGCCACGCTCGACGGGGCGGCCCCACGGCACCGCCTGAAGCACTCCGCACCAAGATGGACTTCCAGCCTGACACCGGACCAGCTACCCTCGCCGCCGGGCTCCTGGCCGAAGGACGAAACGGTGGATGCCTGGGAGTAGTCCGCACACGCGTGGCCTCCGCATGCGACCTGTACGAACAAGCCCAGGCCCAGGCGGCAGCCGCCGGATGGAGATCCGACGAGATCATCCTGCTCCACGGCCGCATGATGCCCCGGGACCGGCTGCCGATCGAAGACGACCTGATCCGCTTCCTCGGCCTGGGCCAAGACCGTTCCAAACCCAACCCCGACCGGCCCGGCCGACTCCTGGTGATTGCCACCCAGGTCATCGAACAGTCCCTCGACCTGGACTTCGACCGCCTTTACACCGACCTCGCCCCGATCGACCTCCTCATCCAACGCCGAGGCCGCGAACACCGCCACGCCCTCAACCACCCCCACCGGCCAAGTCCGTTCGCGGACGCCCGTATGACCGTGTGGTGGAAGCCCAGCCCAGACGGCCTCCCCCTCGTCGAACCGCCCGACCACCACAACGGACGCCACACCGGGAACCCCGACGGATACGTCTACGCCCCCTACACCCTCGCCGCCACGTGGAACACCCTCACCCACCGGTCCGACAAGAACGGCATCGTCCACCTGTCCACCCCCCGCGACAGCACACCGCTGATCGAAGCCGTCTACGGACCCCACTCTCCCGCTGACAGCCCGGCAGACAAGCTCCTCAACCGCACCCGCACCGCATGGCAGAACACCCTGGCCGAGGAACACCAGCAAGCCGAGAGGCGAGGCGTCCACCCCTACAGCGAGCGCCGAGGCACCCCCATCGGCGTCCATGAGTTGGCAGACGGCAGGGCGCACGGAGACGGCGACGAAGGCGGCACAGAAGGCATCGCCGCCCTCTCCCGCCTCGGCGAACCCTCAGTCAACGCCATCACCCTCTACCAGCAGAATAACGGCACCCTCACCTACGACCCGGCCGGCAACCACCGGGCCGACCTCGCCGACCGCTCCAACCACTCCACGCCCGCCCACACCGCCCGCTTCCGAGCCCAACAACGAGACCTACTCCTCAACACCCTCTCCCTGCCGGCCACCTGGTTCCAAGGAAGAGTGGCACTCCCAGACCCCGAGAAATGGCCCAGGTTCAACCACCCGCCCCTCCGCAACGCGCGAGTCATCATCCTCACGCCGAATGGCACATGCGTCAGCGGACCCACAGAACACATCACCTACAGCCCCGTCACCGGACTTGCCAAACTGTAAAATGGCACCGCTCCGCAGAACCGGAGATGGGCCAGAGGCACGCATGGTCTCGACCCACCGCCCCGCACCCGCGGGGAAGCCACGACGCCAAAAGGCATGGCTGATCACTTTGCACCATTTTGCCGGAATCGGCGAAACTAAGCAGAAACAGCGCCCGCCCACGGTGAACCCGCAGGTCGCGAAGTCTGCTTCCCGCACCCGCGGGGATGGCCCCATGGTCGCCCGGCTCGGCGAGGACGCGCAGGCCTGCTTCCCGCACCCGCGGGGATGGCCCCTCGGCGTACTACGCCCGGTGGGTGGAGTACGGCTGCTTCCCGCACCCGCGGGGATGGCCCGCCGAGGAGGCGATATGTCGTAGACCTCTTGCGCGGTGTGCCGAGACCAGGCCGCGTACTCGTCGCACCACACCTTGTCGAACGCCCAGCCACGCAGGTTGTCCGGCGTCTCCGCACCGAACCCACGGATCAGCGTGCCGTTCTTCAGCCGCAGCGTCGTCTCACCCAGCGACGAGTTGTACTTCGCCACCTCCTCGGGCGGGAACACCGACAGCAGACCGGACTTCGGGGAGTCGAAGCAGATGTCGCGCACCAGCGTGGCGTTCTTCGCGACCACCGCGATCTGCACCCCCGGTGTCTTCGACCACTCCCGCACCGCCTCCGCCGCCGTCCGCGACTTCCCCCAGCCACGGCCAGTGAGCAGCATCCATACCGTCCACAGCCATGACGGCTGCCGCTGTGACGCACGGGCGTGATGGTGCAGCCACCCGGGATGTGGCAGCCCGTCACAGTCCGGCCGCTCACAGGCCCAGCGGCGAGCCGACACCTCGGCGGCGCGCACCAGTTCAGCCACCTCGGCCTTGAGTTACTCCAGGCTCATCACGCCCGGATCGGTGAAGCCTTCGATCATCTGCCGCTTCGCCCTGCCCCGACTCACTGCGCACCCTCCGCAAGGCGCCGCTCCAGCTCTCGCCGAAGCTGATCCATGCGAGCTCGCCGCTCCTCGTCTGTCAGCGCAGCGACATCCGACCCCTGCTCATCGGGCGCCGTGCCAGCGGACACCGGCACGTCACCCACCGCTCGCCGCTCGATCTCGGCGGCCACCTGGAAGTAGCGCAGCAGGTCAGAAGGGGACAGTTCGCGCGGATCCAACGCCTGAAGCCGGGCCACGGCCTTGCCCAGGAACGCCTGCGCCAACTTCGCGTGCCTGCGGGCGATATCGCGTCGGGCCTGCTGCTGCTCCGCAAGGAACACGCGGTCCTGCTCGCGGTCGTACGCCGTCGCCTGCATCACCCACGCGAACTGCCGCGACCAACGGCCCAGGAGCGCACGCGACTTATGCAACTCCCTTACTACTTTTGTCAGACTCCGCGCAGGGCCAAGATCGCGGTATGCGCCGAATGCCTCGAACGCCTGCGACGATTCACCTGCCTGCCGCTCCCACGGCTCGGCAACCGTCCGATCACCCACAAGGCAGCCTCTCTCCCCCTGCCAGATCGAGAGTAAGTTTGGCGGCCGACCGTTGTGGTCTGACCCCGCATCGCGGCAGGGAGAACGCCGCGCTCATATGCGTTGGGCTACTCATGCGGCACACGCCCGGAACACCCCCGAGTCAGCAGTGAGAACTCGTTTGTACGGCGCTGAGCCCGGTGAGCTTCGAAGCACCCCGCGTCGGCGGAAGGACGGATGGCAGATCCGCCAGGCGATGTTGTTGGCCGGAATACCCCGCGTCGGCGGGGAGGACCAGGACAGCTCCCTCATAGGGGCCCTCCCGGACGGATCACCCCCGCGTCGGCGGGGAGGACAACACGCGGGCCGACATCTGCGGGTTCGGCCGCGGATCACCCCCGCGTCGGCGGGGAGGACGCGGCGGTCTCGTTGACCTTGATCCACGGATCACCCCCGCGTCGGCGGCGAGGACGCGCGCTCATAGCAGGCGATTGCCTCGTCGTACGGATCACCCCCGCGTCGGCGGGGAGGACCTGATCGTCGCCTTGATGCCATTCCACACCGGCGGATCACCCCCGCGTCGGCGGGGAGGACGTCGTGCACCACCCGGGGACGAAGCCGAACGACGGATCACCCCCGCATCGGCGGGGAGGACTCTTCGGCGATGCGGATCGCCTTGCCGAGCTTCGGATCACCCCCGCGTCGGCGGGGAGGACCCCACGATCCGGGTCACGGACGCCGGCTTCTACGGATCACCCCCGCGTCGGCGGGGAGGACACCGTGACGACCCGCACGCGGATTGGCACGTTCGGATCACCCCCGCGTCGGCGGGGAGGACGCGCTCGAGGCAGGAGCTCAGGGGGCCGGTGACGGATCACCCCCGCGTCGGCGGGGAGGACCGCCGTGAACTCCTCGAAGCCATCACCACCGGCGGATCACCCCCGCTCGGCGGGGAGGACCCCCGCCAGCTTTAACCGGCCCTCGTTGAGGGCGGATCACCCCCGCGTCGGCGGGGAGGACGGTGCCGCGCCGTCCTTGGTCTGCTCGGGCTTCGGATCACCCCCGCGTCGGCGGGGAGGACTTCCGGGTGACCATCGCTACCAGCCGGTTGTCCGGATCACCCCCGCGTCGGCGGGGAGGACTTCACCCCACGCTTGAGGGCGTCGAACGTGGGCGGATCACCCCCGCGTCGGCGGGAAGGACTGCGTGTGTGAGCTGGATGAGGGTGATGGTGTCGGATCACCCCCGCGTCGGCGGGGAGGACGGCGAGGATGGCAGCGCATGTCCACACGATGACGGATCACCCCCGCGTCGGCGGGGAGGACGTGATGAACGACCGGACAGCGTTGAACGTGACCGGATCACCCCCGCGTCGGCGGGGAGGACGGCATCACGCCGCCGCTGGCAAAGCTGACTTTCGGATCACCCCCGCGTCGGCGGGGAGGACGCACGGCTCATCTGACAGGAGTACGACCATGGCGGATCACCCCCGCGTCGGCGGGGAGGACTCGGGGAGGCGTTTGTCCTGTGCCCGGTAGGGCGGATCACCCCCGCGTCGGCGGGGAGGACCAGAGGTCATACCGGGTACACGGCTTCGACTGTGGATCACCCCCGCGTCGGCGGGGAGGACTGCTGCTACCCAATGGGACCCAACGGAGTCGACGGATCACCCCCGCGTCGGCGGGGAGGACGTGGCCATGCCGCGCTCAATCTTGACGCTGCACGGATCACCCCCGCGTCGGCGGGGAGGACCTGCGCACCGTCATGACGTCGCTGGCGGTGACCGGATCACCCCCGCGTCGGCGGGGAGGACTCCCAGGCGAGTGGGCCGTGCCAGTCCCTGGCCGGATCACCCCCGCGTCGGCGGGGAGGACTAGGCGTCGATGGCCTTCTCGCTCGCCATGACCGGATCACCCCCGCGTCGGCGGGGAGGACGGGGCGTTCAGCCCCGTGGAGGCGGTGGCCGACGGATCACCCCCGCGTCGGCGGGGAGGACCGGAACTTGGCGGGGCAGGACGGGGGCAGCAGCGGATCACCCCCGCGTCGGCGGGGAGGACAGCCTGAGTCGCCTTCGCCAGGTTCACGACCTGCGGATCACCCCCGCGTCGGCGGGGAGGACGGCGGCGTCCCAGGCGAGTGGGCCGTGCCAGCCGGATCACCCCCGCGTCGGCGGGGAGGACTTTCGCCCGTACTCCGGGTGATCGAGAATCCGCGGATCACCCCCGCGTCGGCGGGGAGGACTGCACCTGCTTGGGAACCGGAAATCCAGATATCGGATCACCCCCGCGTCGGCGGGGAGGACTCCCTTGAGAGTCACCCCTTTTGCTATGCCGACGGATCACCCCCGCGTCGGCGGGGAGGACGTTATGAACGCGGTGGAGGCCGATGTCGTGGTCGGATCACCCCCGCGTCGGCGGGGAGGACGCAGCCCGAGGGGAGCAACGCCTGATGGCCGCCGGATCACCCCCGCGTCGGCGGGGAGGACAACAGGGTGGAGTTCTCCCGGCCGGTGACAGGCGGATCACCCCCGCGTCGGCGGGGAGGACCCACAAACCTGCTCTCCCCGCAGATGATGCAGCGGATCACCCCCGCGTCGGCGGGGAGGACATCTCCAACCTTTACGGACGCTGACCGAATATCGGATCACCCCCGCGTCGGCGGGGAGGACGCCGGGGCGCCGCAGCCGGCGCAGTTCTGTTCCGGATCACCCCCGCGTCGGCGGGGAGGACACTTGGTGACCTGCGACTTATCGCGGGCTTTGCCCTCTCTTTGCCGTCTGTTGTTGGCGTGGCGCTGCCGTCATGCGCATGAGAGTAAGGCCGTCGAAGTCCATGGGGACGCGTCGGCGGGTGCCTGCGGTGCGGAGGGCGTAACCCTGTTCGGTAGGCGCCGGGTGGACAAGCACCGCGGCGCCGTCGCCCACGGTATGCGTGACCGCGTTCCACAGCTCGTCGCGTACGCGGGCAGAGACAGTGCCGACGAATATGCCGGGGACGACTTCGGTGGTCCAGCGGCTGAGGGCGCCGCGGAGGTGGTCGGGTACGGCCGTGGTGGCGATGACGAGCATGGAGGGCATGTCAGCCGCTGCCCTGGGCGTAGTTGACACCGGCGGGCAGGATGCCGGCTTTCGGGTCCCACAGGTGGACCATCTCGACGTCGCGCCGTTCGGCGCGGTCGTCCGCGTCCGGGTCGGGGTGAGCGTCAGAGGTGAGGAGGAGCAGGACGTCGCGTACGACACGTGGGAGCAGGCGTAGGAGGCGGAGTTCCTCGCGGAATTTGCGGCGGGCTTCCTGCTCGGGGTTGGGCGACTGGTGGAGGGAGAAGGCGACGGGGAGCGTGATCTCGGCCTTGTAGAGGTCGGCGATGTCGTAGACGAAGGCATGTTGGGTGCCCGTGTGGACGAAGCCGAGGGCGGGTGAGCAGCCGAGGGCGAGGATGGCGGCGTGGACAATGCCGTAGAGGCAAGTGTTGGCGGCGGACAGGGCGAGGTTGACGGGATCCTGCTGGTGCCATTGGTCGGGGTGGTAGTTGCGGCGGAAACGGCCGATGCCGTGCTGCTGGGCGAGGATTTTGTAGAGGGCTTTCATGCGCTGCCCTTCCATGCCGCGGAGTTGGGCGAGCGTGGTGCCGTCGGGGACTTCGTCGTCGCTGAAGCGCATGCTGTACATACGAACGGCCACGTCGAGGCGGCGCTGGGTGTCGGACCAGGCGTTGACCTGCTGTTCGAGCCAATGCGTGGTGAGGGAGTCGGGGAGGATGCCGGCGTAGGCGCGTACGCCTCCGGCGCCGGTACACACCACGCTGGTGCCGTGGCGGGCAAGGGTGGTCAGGGCGGGCGTGGTGATGGACACTCCGGGCCCGAGCAGGAGGCAGGACACCGCGGCGGTGGGGATGTAGACGAGGTCGGTGCGGTCCTGGTCGACCTGGATCTGGGCGCAGACACCCGTGTCGTCCTGGACGACGCGGACCATGTCCAGGTAGAGGAAGGACAAGGAGTCCGCGATGCGCGGCAGCATGGCCAGGGTGGGGGCGGCGAGCCGTCTGCGGGCGTCGCCGCCCCGTCCGGGTGTACTCATGCGGAGGTTGCGGGGGCGAGGCTGAGCAGCCCCGCGCCGTACGGCTTGCCGCGCCCGATGCCGGTGAGGACGGCCTCGGTGAGCGTGTGGGGGTCGGTGACGGTGGCGGTGCCGTCGTAGCGCAGGAGGCTGTGCCGTATGGGCGGGGCGTTCTTGGTGCGGGGGCGGGCCGGGCTGATGGGGGTGGGCAGCAGCGTGTGGAGGTGGAGGCCGGCGTCAGCGGCGCGGCGGTTCCACCACTGGTCGGCATCCGGGCCATTGAGCGGGATGATCCTTCCGCGCTCGTTCTTACGGTCCAGAGGCAGGCGTTCGCGCTTGACCGGGTTGAGAACGATCCGGTAGCGCACGGCGAGCCCCTTGCGCAGGGCGCCGAACATGGGTGCCAAGTCCTTGACATCGATCTGCCCATAGTCGGCGGGCAGGCGGGTGGCATCGAGAGGGGTGCGGCTCTGGACGATGAGGGTGCTGGACTCGTCCGTCTCGTCAAGGCGGTAGAGGAGCCCGGTGTCCTTGCGCGGGGTGTCGCCGAGGTTGTCGGGCAGCAGCTTCATGAGGGTCTTGTGCACCTGGACGGCGTCGCGCAGGTCGCGCTGGACGGTGCGGCTGAGCGGGTTGAGCTGGATGCGGGCGAGGGTGGCGACGGGGGTCACGCCTAGTCCTCCTTCGCGTAGCCGAAAAGCCGCTGGTGCAGGGGGCTTTCTTGGGAGGGGAGCAGTGCGGCCGGGAGCTGTTCGATGGTGCGGTGCAGGCGGCGTTTGCCGTGGCCGCGGTGGTGCGGGGCGAAACTGAGCGGCACATCGTTGGTGTCGAGGGTGACGGCATCGGCGGGCAGGCCGCCGGGTCGGCGCTCCCAGAGGAACGTCACCGGCACCCTCTCGACGCTTCCGCTCTCGGGGTGTCGAGGTGAGGCGGGGCTGAGCGGGACCTTGGCCCGCAGTTCGCCTACGGGGTCGTCGACGCGGGCGCGCAGCAGGAACGGCTCGTCCGGGACGCAGGAGCGGCGTCCCAGATACGGGGCCCAGTAGGGATGCCGGATCGCCGCGGCGATCCGATCGATGTCCCCCTCCGGGCCGGTAACGGCGATAACGAACACCGCGTCGGACAGGTAGTGGCGCCGGGTGATCACGGCGGCGCCTTTGCGGCTGCCGCCGCTGGTGGCAGCGGTCTGGTCCTTGGGGCGGCCGCCGCCGACAGTGTGGTAGTCGACGAGCCGTACCCCTGGCCGGTCGACGCGGACAGCGAACTCCAGCCCGGCGTACCGCCGCAGCGCCTCCTCGTCCTCGCGGTCGATCCCCTCCGCCGCGGCGAACAAGCCGGTGAGCGCGGAGCGGGTGGGGAACGGGGCGGTATCCCGCACTGGGGCGAACGCGGAACGCTCGCCCCAGGACTGCAGGGGTCCCGCCAGCCGCAGGAGAAGACCGGTCACAGCTGTTCTCCGGATTCGGGCAGGGCGCTCTCCAGGGCCGCATCGATCAGGTCGGGGAAGGAGTCGTAGGCAGTGCCGAGGCCGGTGAGATCCTCACCAGTGGCGACGGAGGCGTGACCGTGGAAGGGACGGTTGCGGTCGCCAGTGAGGCGGTTGACGTTCTGCGCGTACACAGCCAGGGCGCGGCGGGTGGCCGCGGAGTAGCCGCCCCGGCGTTCCTCCGCGGGCACCGGGGTTTCGAAAGCTGCAGCTAGGGAGAGGGGTCGCTGAGCGCGGACGGCGAGGTAGGCGAGGTCGGGGATGGTGTGGGGGGCAGTGCTGTTCTTTTTCGCCTGGGGCAGCGACATCACGAAATGGTCGGCGAAGGAGGCGAGGACGGTGTGGGCGGCCGTGCGGTCACCGTCCAGGTTCTTCACCAGGTCGGTGATGTTGACTGAGGCGAAGCGGTAGAAGACGCCGGCGCTGAACTCGGCGGTGTCCAGGTGGCCGCTGCCGGTCTCGGCGGCTTCCTTGGTCCAGTCGTCGACGGCGGTGAAGTAGTCGCGCTGCGGCTCGGCGGCGTGGGTGGTGAAGGCGTGGGCGACCTGGGCCGCACCGTCGACGTTCGCGCCGGGCAGCTCAGCCAGCATGCGGCCCAGGAGGCTGATGGAGGCGGTACGGCGCTTGAGGATCTCCTCGATCCGGTCGGGTGGCAGCAACTGGCCCGGGTTCTTCTTCCCCAGTCCCTTCTCCAGCGCCTCGCGGTGCTCGGCGCACACGGCCGCCAGGTCGGTGATGCCGCTCTCTGGGAGGAAGAGCAGGACGGAGGTGTGGCCTTCCCTCTCCGTACCGATCCCCTTCTTACCGGCGCAAGCTGCTACTTGGGCCCCGGCGAAGGTGGCAAGGTCAGCGGGCCAGCCCTGGGCCTCCAGTGCTTGCTTGACCTTGACGGGCACCATGCGGGTGCGGGCAGCCTTCTCCCCAAGGTCCAGCTCCACCCCGTGGCGGATCGCCCGCTTCCAGGACTGGCTGGAGACACGGATACGTGGAGCATTTCCGTAGGTGACCGATTTCGGCGATCCGAGGTCGTCGCGGTTCAGATTGGCCACCGGCACCGACTGAAGGGCGTTCAGGTCCAGGAACAGGGACATCACTCGTTCTCCTCATTCGGGTTGGCGCGGCGGTCCTGGAGCGTCCGCACGCGGAAGTAGGTCTCCAGCCAGCGCGTTGCGATACGGTCGCGGTCTCGGTTCCACCAGGTGAGGTCCTCCAGCAGGACCGCCCAGTCGACGGGCACGCCCTGCCGCAGCAGCTGCCCAGTCAGCGCGGGCAGCCGCGGGTGGATGGCATCACTGCTCTGCCGGGCCATCAGGTGCAGGTCGCCCTCGGCGGAGTCCGGCTTGATGATCTTCTTGTTCACGGCCATGGCCAGTGATGCACCGAGATTGGGCCGCCACCAGTCGGCCGCGGCCTCGCCGCCGTCAGTCTCTGCGGCCGCTGCGGCGTCGGCCTCGCGTGCGGCGCGCGGCCTGGCCGCGATCAGCGCGGCGATCGCGTAGTGAGCGCGCTTGGCATCGGGGTGCATCCGCTCCGGCAGGCGCGGCACGAGATACCGGTGCAGAGCGTTGCATCGCTCGACGGGACGGCCCAGCCCGGAGCCCAGCTCGGCCTGCACCCGCTTGCTCTGGCACAGGTCGAGAACGCGGGCCACGAAGTCCTCTGAGGGCCGCTGCTCGGCTTTCCCCGGCGCCTTTCCTACGGGCGGAGCCGTTGCGGGTGTGGATGTCATGACGCTTTCTCCGATGGGGTCGGGAGCAGGGAGAGGAGGACGGCGCGGGCGGTACTGCGGGCACGCGCCACTCTGAGGTCTGCACGGGTGGCCGGGCCGATCGCCTCGTCGAGCGCCTCCAGCGCGGCGTTCACGAAGCGCCGATGCGGTGGAGCGTCCAGCAGGGCGGGGTCGGCCAGCCGCCAGAACTCCTGCTCGGCCGCCGGCCAGTAGCGCACCAGGGCCTCCGATGCCCACGGCCCGGGCTTTCGTGGGTCCAGCTTCACTCTCGCCGTAGAGTCGTTGTTCGGATCGTTGGCCAGCTTCCAAGCGAGCCGGGCGGCGAAGTGGAGCTTGTCGCCTACGTCTTCGGCCGTCTGATGGCAGCGGGACAGATGGCGGGCCATCTGAGGGGCGGCCTCCTCCTGCCACTGCAGGACGGGAGGGGTGATCGCCTCGAACCAGCTGCTGTCGCGCTGCTGGCCGTCTTGGTCGAAACCGTAGGCACGCACCCGCAGCCGGTGCCGAAGCCGATCCGGCAAGTCGTCGAAGACGCGGGGCCGGACGGGTCGGGAGTCGCCGTCCTTAAGCAACAGCGCATCCACGTCCCGCCACAAGGCCCGCGAGCCGTCGGCCTCACGCGGGGCCGTCGTTCCGTCCCGACGCAGGTCGAAGATGAGGTACGGGTCACGCGCGGCTTGGGCCAGCTCGTGCGTGGACCAGGTGATGTAAGCGTCGGTGACCTGGGGGCGGTCTTCCGATGGCACCAGCAGCACTGCGTGCCGCGCCCGCCCGGTCAGCAGTCGGCCGGGCCAGGTCAGCGGGGCCGGTGGGCCGAGGGGGTCGGGAAGCTCGTCCTCCCAGGGGCAGGCGTCCGGCCGGTCGAAATCGGCGCTGTCGTCCGGGGCGGGCACGGCCAAGACCAGGCTGGTGAACAGATCCGGTGCCCACACATGGAAGGAGATGGTCTTGCGCAGCGGACCGGCGTCCCCGTTGCCCGGCTTGATGGAGGTGATGCGGCGCGGGGTGCACTGTCCGGAAGGCCCGTAGTACAGCTGCGCGATCAGGTGCCAGGCGGCTTCCACGGCGGGCACCGGCACCGGTGAGGCGTCGGTGAAGTGGCCGAACAGCACGGCGCCATTGACCCCGGTAGGGCGGCCGAGCACGAGCTTGTTCACCCCGGAAGGGTTCGGCTTCCCCTTGGGATCGACGCACTCCGCCACCAGTCGCGGGTCCTGCAGGAAAGGCCGCATCGGATCGAACAGATCGAAGCGACCCGCCAGCCGCGGGTCGTCGAAGTAGGCGTCCACCGCCTTCGCGTCGAACCGCTCCCGCGCCAGGATGCGCTCGCGCAGGTCGAGCCAGTCGGCCCCGTCTTCCGCCACATCCTCGTCATCGAGCCGCGTACCGCCGTCCTCGGCGATCCTGGCAGTGATGGCCGCCAGAATGCGCAGCAGCCCAGAGGCCGCAGGCGGCACCGGCAGCTCCAGATCCTCAACCTCGTGCGCGCGGTAGAACAGCTCCCGCAGCCCCAGCCGCACCGAACCACCATCCAGCAGCCGCACCGGGATCCACGGCTCGTCTCTCAGATCGAACCCGTCGGCCATAGGCCCCCCTTCTCCCTCTCACCAAATGGCCAGCGTCGGGGCACAGCGGTGCCCCAACGCCCCACTCACTGCGCATTGCCGACAGTGAAGCACTTGCCACTGACAGTCGCAGCAGACTCTGAACTACTTGCGTATCAAGCCGAGTTCGGCATCCAGCCACAGGTGGTGGCCTCCGACCTTCACCGGCCGTACATCCCCGTCAAGGACCGACTGCCGCAGCACAAGGAGATCGCCGAGCATCGGGTGCTCCGCCCACTCCGCCGGAGCGCGGTGGGCGTCGAATTCGCCTTGGAACCATTCCGCGTTCACCGGGATGGTCTGGCTCATCACGGCGCGCACATCGGCCGTGCTCAGCCGCCCATCTGGGCCTGGCATGGGCAGCGCCTGGGAACCCCCGGGGTCCAACGTGAGGACCCCGTCCGGCTGCTGGACGTAGGCGCACAGCAGCCGGACGGCGTCCGCTCCGAGACGGGTGACTGCCTCCCACTCGTCCTCGGTCCCGTGCAGATGGTGCAGCTTGTGCAACCCGGTCACGCCCTTGGCGCGCGGGATGACCAGGATATCCGCGACACTTTGGTGGGCGAGGTTGCGTCCGTAGTAGGCCATCCAGGCCGCCGACTTGGCAGGGGCGTCCCAGTCGAACCGGTCTGCCCGATCGCCGTGCACCTCCTCGACCAGGGCCTGAACATGGTCCGGGACACCGATCGGTTTGTTCCCCTGCCGTGCCAGCACCTCCGAGGTCAGCACGAGGAGGAACTCGGCATACACCTCGCCCCACTGCCGGGGCACGCCACGGCCGCCGGCCAGCGGGTCGAGCACCACCAGCCGAGGCTCGGTAGCCCAGGCCGGACGCTCCCGCCCGCCCGGGCGGCCGTGCTGCGCCCACCAGTGCTCATGCCTCCAGCACCGGCCCGCCCGCTGCAGCAGCAGCGCCAACGGCGCCAGATCGCTGATCACCACATCGGCGTCCAGGTCCAGTGACTGCTCCACGACCTGCGTCGCGACCACGATCCTGCGCCCCGGCCTCGGTCCCGTACGTCCCATCCCCGCGGTGACGTCCCTGGTGCGCCGCTCCCGCTCATCTGCCGGGAACCGAGCGTGCAGCAACTGAAGGTCATCGACGGCCAGCCCCCGCCTGGTCATCCGGTCGCACAGCCTGACATACGTCTCCTGCGCCTCCACGACCGTATTGCACACGACGAGCGCACACCCTCCGTCCTCGCCGAGGACCGGCTCCAGCAGCCGCTCGATGACCGCGAGCCGGTTCCGGTCACCCCCGACCTCCCCATGGACCACCGGCTCCACCTGCACCCCCAGATCCATGCGCCGCTCGGCCGCCTGCTCCCTGTGCCGGGCTGCGGAGATCTGGCTGCACTCACCGCTCTCGCCATCGACGTACAGCCAGCCCGGATACGGCGCAGGAAACGAACTCTTCCTGAGCACACTGCGCTCGTGTCCGGCCCCCCTCAGGTACTCCTTGATCAATCGGTCACTGACCGAGGCCGGCAGCGTGGCCGACAGCAGGACGACCGGGACTCCGTACCAGCCGAGCCAATTGAGCAGACGGCCCAGCAGAACCTGCATGTACGGGTCGTAGGCATGCGCCTCGTCAACGACGAACGTCTTGCCAGACAACGCCATCAGCCGCAGAGCGTTGTGCCGCACCGGCAGAACGGCCATCAACGCCTGGTCCACCGTGCCCACCGTGTACTGCGCCAAAAGCGGCCGCTTGGCACCTCGCAGCCACCGCCGCGGACGCATGTCCAACTCCCGGCGTGCCGCCGAGTCCGCGTCGTCGCAGACCAGCACCCGTGATCCGACGTCCAGCTCGTCCTCGGCGTACGCACTGTTGAGCCAGGCCATGCTGTGCGTCAGGGTGAGTGCGGCCCCGTGCCCGGCCTGCCGCGCCAATACCGCCGCCACCCGGCCATACATTTGGTCGCTCGTCGCCATCGTCGGCAGCAAGAACGCGAAGCCCCGCGTGCCGAACGCGGCCGACAAAACCCGCTCTGCCTCCAGGGCGGCCTCACTCTTGCCGTCCCCCGGCGCAGCCGTGACCAGCGCAATGCCACCCCTGGCGCCCTTACCCACGGCGCCGGTCAACTCCTCGGTGATCGACCGCTGCAGCGGATTCGGCTGCCCGGTGATGCCGTACGTCTCCGCGAAATCCTTGCGCTCCAGCTCCACCGGCAGCAGACCGGCCTCGCGAACCAGACCCTCGGCGTCGGCACACGACTGCGCGAAGTGCCGCTCCAAGGAGGAGTCAAGGCCGCGCTGCCGACTCTGCAGATAGCCCTCCTGGCTGACCAGCCAGTCCGCCAGGATCACCACCCCCGTGATCAAAACCGCAGCTGGCGCCTCGACGTACTCCGGCGGCAGCGGAGCGCCCAACGCTTCAAACACCGCACCCGCGTGCGCCTGCCGCTGCCTCGCCCACGCAGGACCGCCTAGCAGATCCTGGTTCTGGGGATGGATCGGTACGTATTCGTGGAACCGGCCGTGGTGCCCGCCGATGACCTCCGCTACCCGGCGCACCGTCCCTTTCACGGAGGTCCCGCCAGCCTCGAACCCGAGAGCCGCGAGCACCGTCGCCGCGGCGTGCATTCCTGCGACGTCGTGGCCCATCCGCTCTAGCCTGATCCGCCCCGGATCATTGGTCAGCGACTCGCTCAACAGCGCCCGCGCCCGCGCATCGCAGTACTGGAACCCGGAGAGCTTCCCGATGTCGTGAAGACCTGCACACAACGCCGTAAACGCCCGAGCTCGCGCCGGGTCCTCCTCCATTCCCATCCCACGAGCGATACAGCGACGCTGGTTCTCCGAGAGGTAGCGGTCCCAGAGGAAAAGAACCACCGCCGCAGCATCCAGCAGATGCCGCACCAGCGGATACGGCGCAAGCGCGGGATCCAACCCGCGCGACTTCCCCCACGCCGACTCATCGACCACCTCAAATGGCCTGCGCATCATCCGGCACCCCCTCGTGCGAACCTCGTCGCAGACTGAACCACACGGCACTGACAAGGGCTCCCGGTCCGGCCGTATACGGTTCCGAAATGGAGTTCTTCGGCTCTGCTCGTACATCCACAGCCATGGCAATGAAATGGCAAAGGCTTCACTAACGTGCAGGTCAGGAAGTGTGCTCCCCGCCGACGCGGGGGTGTTCCGTTGCACCAGATGCTCATCGACCACATCGAGGCGTGCTCCCCGCCGACGCGGGGGTGTTCCGACCTCCCGCAGCGAGATGCGGCCGACGGTGACGTGCTCCCCGCCGACGCGGGGGTGTTCCGGTGGCAGCCCCCACAACAACACCCCCCGCTCGGTGCTCCCCGCCGACGCGGGGGTGTTCCGTGCGCGAATGCTTCGCGACGAGGATTCTCGCCGTGCTCCCCGCCGACGCGGGGGTGTTCCGAAGGCATCGCCTTCCAGGACATGGGAGGCGGCGTGCTCCCCGCCGACGCGGGGGTGTTCCGATGCGGCTACGGGGCGCGCGGCTGGCATTCTGGTGCTCCCCGCCGACGCGGGGGTGTTCCGGCGCCGGCGGCGGCTGCGGCCTCCTCGCTGGTGTGCTCCCCGCCGACGCGGGGGTGTTCCGTCCACATTGCAGGCCCGCAGACCGATGAGCTCGTGCTCCCCGCCGACGCGGGGGTGTTCCGGTGACGGGGGCCGGGGGGGAGTTGAGTGGTGGTGTGCTCCCCGCCGACGCGGGGGTGTTCCGAACGGCTGATGGGCTCCTATGAGCCGAACAGCGTGCTCCCCGCCGACGCGGGGGTGTTCCGATCGAGCGGGCAGCGGGGAACCGGCAGGAGCTGTGCTCCCCGCCGACGCGGGGGTGTTCCGCGCATCCGAGGCAGGCGCCTTTCGCGCAGCCTGTGCTCCCCGCCGACGCGGGGGTGTTCCGTCGCCGCCGACTTCGAGGTTGAGGCTGTAGGAGTGCTCCCCGCCGACGCGGGGGTGTTCCGCGCTCCTGCCGTTCGGGCAGGGCTTCGTGCTCGTGCTCCCCGCCGACGCGGGGGTGTTCCGGCGATCGCCGCCAGGTCGTTGGCGAGGCCTGGGTGCTCCCCGCCGACGCGGGGGTGTTCCGGTAGGCGTAACGCCCCTCAGCGCCCGGCTTGAGTGCTCCCCGCCGACGCGGGGGTGTTCCGCGGATGAGCTTGTCCATCGCCCAGGTGCCGATGTGCTCCCCGCCGACGCGGGGGTGTTCCGTCGTCCTCCCAGTAGCCGAGCGCCTCGTCCTCGTGCTCCCCGCCGACGCGGGGGTGTTCCGATCCTGCCCGGGGCGACGCCGCAGTGGCCTGGGTGCTCCCCGCCGACGCGGGGGTGTTCCCCATGCGCGTAGTGGACACGGTCGGTCGCCCTCTCATGGAGGAGCTGGTCTCCGGCGGCGGCCCGCGGCCCCTGCGCAACCCGGCCGCCGGAGGTGAGGACGACGATCCGGTGTGACGAAGGGCCCGCCCGCCGTACGAGCTGCCCGCCGGGAGCTGACCAACGACGACGTGG
>NZ_JBEXKU010000047.1:0-62561 GCF_040609575.1 Streptomyces sp. NPDC004647
CAAAGGCAGCAGTGTTGAGCAGGCCATCAACCCCTATGACAGGGCTGTTCCCCTCCTCGGGCACATCTATGTGGGCATTACGGCTTGCTCCTTTCAACGGTGTTCCTGCGCTTGTAGGTCTCGGCGTCGAGAGTGCGGGGTCGTCCGCCGCTGCGGCCCTTTCTCTTCCGATTGGCCTGCTGATCGGCGCGCTCGGGGATCACAGCACGGATGCCGCGGGCCGCGAGGTCTGCACGGATCTGCTTGGAGGAGTACGCCTTGTCTGCGAGCAGCACCTTTGGTGTGGTGCGCGGCCTGCCGCGACCGAGTCGTGGGACGCGGATGTCGCTCAGTAAGAGGGAGAGGATCTGCGCGTCGTGGACCTGGCCCGGGGTGACGACGACGGCCAGCGGGCGGCCGTTGCCGTCTACGGCGTGATGGATCTTGGTTGTCAGGCCCCCTCGGGACCGGCCTATGGCGTGGCCCGCCGGCTCGCCCCTGGTCGCAGGATCTTTGCCCTCGCTGCGGCAGGTGGCGGCACCTGTGTCTTTCTCCAGCCGGGTTGTGTTCGTGGCGTGCTGGTGGGCCCGGTTGATTGTCGAGTCGACCGAGACCGTCCAGTCGATGCCGTCGGTCGAGTCCGCCTGGGCGGTCAGCTGCGCCAGAACCGTGTCCCAGGTGCCGTCAGCAGCCCACCTGCGATGGCGTTTCCATACCGTCTGCCAGGGACCAAACTCTTGGCGGGGCAGGTCTCTCCAGGGGATGCCGGTGCGGTACCGGAAGATGATCCCTTCGATGATGCGACGGTGGTCGGCGAACGGACGACCTGCCTTCCCAGCGTTGTGGGGAAGGCAGGTCGCCAGGCGTGCCCACTGCTCGTCGGTCAGCAGGCGCATGCGCCCGCTCGTGGTCACCGGGGCTGGTAGGCGGTGGCCAGCACGGAGACGGTTACTTGATCGGGCAGAAGGCCGTCATCGTTCAGGTCTGCGCGGCTCATGTGGCGTGCGCTTGGCGTCATCGCCACCAGGTCCAGGGCATCCGGCCTGCTCAGGGTCGCGTGGTACTCCACCTGTTCGGTGACGGCGGCCTTGAAGAAGGGGTCCAGCGCCCGGTGTAGGCGCTGTTCCTTGGCCGGGTCGATCGTGACCATTGCGGGCAGCCGGCCGCGCAGCTCGGCCAGGTGCCGCCCGGTGGGACGGACCACGATCAGCCGGCCGGTGGGGCGTAGTACGCGGTGAAACTCGGCCGGGTTGCGCGGGGCGAAGACGTCCAGCACGACATCGGCCACCGCGTCGGCCAGCGGGAAGGGACGGAAGACGTCCCAGGCCACCGCGGCGGCTCGGTCGTGGGCACGGGCTGCCGAGCGCAGCGCGCGCACCGATGTGTCCAGGCCCAGACCACGGGCGCCGGGCAGCTGGTCGAGTACGCCGGCCAGGTAGTAGCCCGTGCCGCATCCCACGTCCACAACCGCGGCCTGATCGGACACGGCATCGGCGGCCAGGCGGGCCGCGGCGTTGCGGACGGGCGCGTAGGTGCCGGTGGACAGGAATCGGTGCCGGGCCTGGACCATGGCTGCATCGTCGCCGCTGGTGGCGCGGGTGCCCGTCAGCAGACCGGCGTAGCCGTGGCGCGCGATGTCGAAGGTGTGACCCGCCGGGCAGCGCAGTGCGCCGCGGCCGGGATGCAGGTGACGTGCGCGGCACGTTGGGCAGCGCAGCAGGTCGAGGAACAGTTCGAGGGCAGGGGGAAGCGACTTGAGCACGAGGCACTCCTGGCAAGGGTGAAGGGAAGAGACCGTGCCTGCACGCGCGCTCAGAGCGTCACTGCCTCAGCGAGGACAGGAGCAGCATGGGAAACGCGGTTCACACGGAAGGCACGCCAAGGAGGGCGACGCCGTCCGGCATCGCCCTCATCGTCTTCCGGTCACAGGAAGCAGCAGTGCGGGGTGCTCATGAATGCCACGTCATGAGTCTACGAGCATCGGCGACGTCCCTCGTGCCCACCGGAGTTGGGAGACACGGCCTAGTCTGCATCAAGCCCGGATCGCGATCGACCAGTTCCCCGGCACCGAGCTCATTGTGGCGCCTGCCTCGAGGCGGTGCTCGGCACCAACCTGCACCACCGGGACAGGGACCGTGCACATGGAACAGATGAGCCAGTCACTCATCCCCGGCCACGGCTGGACGAAGGAGGTCGTCAGCACCGGCGCCAAGCCCCTGGCACACGAGTCGGAAGCGATCAAAGCGGGGCCACTGCTGTGGACCTCTCACCTCGTCGCAGGCGACGCCTCCGGCCTGTGCACCGCTCCCGACATCCTCAGCCAGCTCGACCATCTGTTCAGGCAGCAGGGTGTGATAACGCCCGCCGTGCATCCGCACGTACGCGCGACACCCGTCGGCCGACGCTCAGTGCTGGCCGGGGGGCGTCTCCTGCCAGTACCAGCCGTGGGCGGCCATGCCTTCCTTCGTCCACTGCATCAGCAGCCGCGCGCACTCTTCCGCCCGGGTCTCGTCACGGCCGCCGGTTTCGGCGAGAAACCGCAGCAGCGCCTTGGCGGCGGGCTTCTCCGCGTCGCAGGCGGCGCACAACTCTAGATGGATCGGCCGTCCATAGGCGTCGTCCTTCGGCGTCACGGCGCTGGTGATCAGGTCGCCGCGACAGCGTGAGCACTGCGGCAGCTTGTCGGATTCCTCAACCAAAGCCATGGAGTGCCCCTTTGCTCAAGACGTGAGCCTCCCACTCAAGACCCGCTGACCTGCCGCGTCAACTCCTCTGGCAACGGGCCGAACAGCAGATGCGGCCGCGCCGCTCGAAATCCGTTCAAATTGCCAGCCAGGCCCGGAGACGAAATCGTCCGTGGCGCCGATACCTGGCTATGCATGGACGGCGGACGCCTCAAGCCCGAGAAGCCGATGTGCTTGCGACGTGGTCATGCGCGGATCGGCCGTGACCTGCGACAGCGAGAGGACCTCTGACGTAGCCAGTTGATTGAGCGGTCGCATCGGGTGCGCCTGGCGGACGGCTTGGAGACGGTCGAGCGCTGATTCGGCCAAGCCGGTGATCCCATTACTGTTGGGAACGGCCGCCTCGGTCATGTATTCCTGTTGCCGTACGGGCTTGAACAGGAACTTTTCGCCACAGCCAGATGCGCCGCCGAAGCTTTCGCGCTGGCGCACAGCAGGTAGTAGCACGCCGCGATCACTGGAGGCTGGCTGATGCTGAGGGCCAGTTCACGGTCTGACATCTCGGCCAGCTCCGCTTCGGTGAGGCCGAATGTCCCCAGGACCGTTTGGGGGAGTGACGGGAGAGTCATGGCCTCTGACAGTTGCTCACGCTCGGAACCCAGAAGTCCCGGAAATATCCTCCGGACATGATCGCAGTAGTGCGCCGAACCGATTCCCGTCATGAAGTCGCGTTTGACGAATTCGACATCCTGCGGACCGCTTGGAGGAACGTCTCTCGCTGCCCAGTGCACGGCGAACTGGCGAAAACCTTGACGAAGTGATCGACGGTCATCTTCCCTCGTACGTCCCCCGCGGGAAAGTCCAGAAAAAGACGCCTTACGCCGGCGAGCATGTGCGTAGCGAGAGTGAATCGCTCCACGGCCTCATGGGACTCAGGGTTCATGCGCCCCGTCCACAAGGGTTCAAGTGCCGTATTAGCAGCTCACTCCAGGGTCTCGCACCTCTTGAAGAGCTCGAGGATCAACACCTCGCCAATATTTCCGGTGTAGGTCCTCACCCGCCCGTCGTTGAACACGCCGGGCAGTTCGGAAACGCAGGCGCCATCCCAGTAAGCCCGCAGGTGTCAGTATTCCACCTGACCAACGAGGCATAGGCGTCGCGATCGGGGTGTCCGGCCCTGAACGGGACGCGAGATCATGGAAGTAGTCCTGGAAGGCGGCTTCGCTCGAACCTACCCGGAGGAACGTCATGCCGTAGGAGGGGCGTGCGGCGGCTGTTTTCGGAAAGCCTTCTTGGTAGTGCCGGGCTACGGATGAGCCCCAAATACCCAAGAGGACCAGCAGGCGTTGAGCCTCGACCGGGGACACGGCTTCAGCTCGCGGCAACTGTGACAGGAGGCTGTTCATCTGCCTCAGCAGCCTGGCGAAATCACCGCTGCCTGAAATGATCGATGAGTTCAATGCTGGGAGAGCGGTTGTTGTCCATCGATCGATGTTTTGCGAGTTTCCGGGTCGCTCTTCCGCCGTGGGCCCTCGCGACCGGAGATGAGGCGTTCGCTGGGGCGCTCAGTGGATTGAATGCTGTTCGGAATCACGGCGACCCCAGACGCTGAGATGGGCCCCATCAGGGCGATTGGCTGCCCATCTTGCGAGTCGCCCCCGGAGGGAAACAAGAAACGGAGGAATGAATCCCCATTCTTCCCGGGAGACGGGAATATCCTCCTTCAACTAGCCCGTATTGCGGGAGCACGGCGTCGCAGCCCTCCGAGTGCTCTTGCTCGCGCAACAGCGACTAGCCGTAGGGGATTTGATGGTGAGTCAGCAATGAGAGAGATGCTCTTCCATCGTCTCGACGCGGAGGAACACGCTGCTCGGGAGTTGGTTGCCCGGCTGCGCGCTGAGATCGCCGAGACCGAGGAGCGGCTGGCAGCACTTGCAATCACGCGGCGTACTGCAGCGCAGCTTCTCGAAGAGGCGCCTCCTGGGAAGCCGACTGCGAGTGGGGGATCCGCCGAAGGCCGCGACGGGGTTCATGCACAGTCCTCCACGAATGGCGCTTCAGAAGCCACCGAGTCGGATGCAGAGTCGGCCCCCGGCGGGCAGCCGGGTACACAGCAGCGGCGCAGGACGGACACGCAGCAGGGTTCGAAGCTCTCTGGTCGACTTAGCGAGCTGAACCGGAAGGTAGTCACTCTGGTGGGCTCGGCAGATCGACCGATGAGCCCCAAGGACGTAGTCATCCCCCTCGTCGACAAGAGTGCGCCTCGAGCAGAGATCGAGCGGATGCGTCACCGGCTCAACCGCCTGGTGAATAAGGGATGCCTGAAGCAGGTCGGACCGGGCCTGTACACCGGGGCGGAGGTGGATCGATAAGTAGCAGCGCCTAGCAGCACGTCCGTTGCCGTGAAGGATCAGCACGGCGCTGGACGGTGAATTGGTGGTGCCGCCAAGGGATCAGTCTCGGCGGCACCGAGCATGTGAGTCCGGTTAGGGGCTTCTGCATGCCGTTTTTGAGGGTAGCCCACCGTCGGGCCACCTGTGGCGTGCTGAGCCCAATCCGTCCTGCCCGTACAGATGACGTGCGGGTTCCGGAGGTTCAGCAATGCATCGATCCCGGATCATTGACACCCGGGTAGAGACCCACGCCGAGCCCGTCCTCCAGACGGCTCAACGTCGCCACGTCCGGCCAGCTACTGCCGGCGAGGAGATTCGCGACCGCCTGACGGTTGACGCCACTGAGAGCGGCGACGCGTCGCAGACCCAGCCCCTGAAGGGTCATTTGCCTGGTCAGAGCTTGTGCGACCGCCTGCACCACCCTGGCCTGGGGCTGGTCAACGAACGTCGCCTCGGGCCAATTCTCCGGGTCCCGAGCCAGCTCCCGCGGCGGCCTACTACGGCCTCGCCCTCCGGTCATGCGCATGCGCTCCTGACTGTCGAAGTGCACACTCACGAAACAGGTGGCCACTTGTGTAGCCGCTTTTCGTGGTGTGTTCCTTTGGAGACGGCTATGAGCGGCGCGATCCTCGCAGACTCCTGCGGTCTCGCGACGTGTCGATCTTCAATTGCCCGGAACGTGCCCGCTCAGGGGCTACGGCTCAGCACCTGAGGGCGGGGCGCGACCGTCAAGCTGATCGTCGGGTAGGGCAGAAGGACATCGTTCGGCTCGAGGTCGAGGCCGGTGATCGCGCTCTGCTTGCTGGCGGCCGGGTACTGCTCGAGCTCCTTGATGTTGTGGACCATGACGGTGATGGCGGACAGGAGGGTTTGGGCGACGCGGCCACGGGGCTGACGCCTCTCGCGGGCGTGCAGGGCGGAGTCGACGGATTTCAGCCGCCCGTTCCCACCTTCGATGTGGGCGCGCAACGTCTGGTAGGCCAAGGCCCAGGAAGGTGTCTGCCAGGGCAGCTCCTGCCGTGTGCGGGGCATGACGTGCGCCTGCACGGTGACGGAGGACTGGCGGCAACACTTGGGGCGTTCGCCGAGAGGAATGGTCGGGGGCTCTACGGTGGGCCAGCTGGCGGGGTGCGCGGCGCGCTCCCTGCGGGCATCGAGGTTGATGCCGACCGGTACGGGCCCCTTGTTCGGTGGTGTGCCACGGCCCTCACGCTCCTGTGCCCGAGGGCAGTTGAGCTTGGCGATGGGGCAGGCGAACCGCTCGGTGCCGCGATCGTCGAGTGTGTCCTTACGGGTGAGTGCGTAGGCCTCGATCTCCTGCAGCCGCTCTCGAAGTGGGATGCGTTCACGCTCGTTCTTTGCGCTGCGGATCTGCGAGTACAGGTCGAGCAAGCGGCGTGGCGTGAGGGGCAGAAGAGTCGGCCGACTTTCGTGATCGCGCCCTGGTGGTGGCCTTCCGCCTTGGCGGAGGTGACCTGGGGCTCAGTGAAGTCGAGCACGGGCATGTAGCCGAGGGCTCGCATCGGCCGGTGGAAGTTCTCGGGGAGGAGCTTGGTGTAAGCACGGTCGGCCGCCGTGAAGCCACGGAGCTCGGTGAGCTGCGCCAGCACAGCGCTGACGTAGTGGGCGTGGCGGCCCATGTCCTTCTCGGGCGTGTGCAGCACCATGCCGAGGATCAGCTGTGGGTAACGGCCGGCTCGGTCCGGATCGGCGTGGGCAGCGATGGCGAGCGTGGCGCTGTAGCCGAACTCCCGGTCGCCACCTCCCTTGTAATGCCAGTTGGCGCTCGCCTCCAGAGCGGAGCGCTTGCGTGTCTGGGGACGGGCCCAAGTTGGCACGCAGGTGGTGTCGATCGCAGTGTCTCCGCGCCAGTGACGCATCAGACCTTTCACGAAGGCGATGCGGACCGGGGCGGTGACCAGCCGGTTGGCGAGCTCTTCCAGACGGCGGAGCGCAGGCTGCCCGTGTTCACCGTTCCACTGAGCGGCCACTTTGCGACCTGCCGCCCTGGGAAGCCGACTGCGGCGCTGGTGCGGTGCAGCGTCCAGCAGCCGGTTCATGCGGGTCCAGGCGCGGTGGAAGCGGTTGTAAAGCGCGTTGACCGCATCCTGGTCCTCGATGTCGCAGGTTGGAATGAGAGGTGGGCGCGCAGCCGCTCGCTGGTGCCGAACGTCATGATCTCGAAGGCGTCGTCGAGGTTGCTGCTGGTCCTCTCGTAGCTTGCGCAGACCAGACCAAGCAGAACCAGACGGACGGGGTAGCCGGGCGGGCCCGGGAGCCCTTCAAACTGTGCCTCGATCATCTCCACGACGCCGCTCTGGTGGAGCGTGCGTCGAAGCTTCATAACCTTGCCGTCGGCCATCTCGGACGGCTCGTGTGAGCGCGGGTACGGGCGGCGGGGGTTTTGCTCCGCCCAAGGGTGGAATGGGCGGCTGGCCCCCTGCGGTCCTCACCTCGACCGCACCCACCGGGCCGCTCCGCAGCCCGATCCATCGCGGGCACTCGCGGCAAGGTCGAGCGGAGATCACAGCCGAGCAAGTCCCCCCGGGCTGTCCCGAGCTGTGAGGCACCTGGCCACGCTCTGGGACCGCGTCCCTTCTCCTTGGCCGCACGAACATCTTCCCCGTGCTCCCTCAGCGCCTGCCGGGCCGCTGGCGCCACGCCCGCCTCAATTCGCTGTGTATCCATTGATATTGGGACTTGCGGCCATTGAAGCAGCGTTGAGTACGTTTTTCACACCGTAACCGAGCAGGTCTCTCCGGCCGCCTTCCCGTGACCTGACCTGCCGGCTTCCCCGCTGCCACGTATCTCCGCTCCTTCCTGCCTGCCTTGAAAGGGCTTTGCCATGCCTACTCCCGAGACCCCATCCGCTGCTGCCGGCCCACTGCAGTGCTTCACCGTGACCGTCCTGCTGCATGTCGGCCAGAACTCGCCTCCAGCTGTCGAGGAGTCCTTCATCGGCTGCCCGATGGCGGAGGTGACCACCAGCGCCGGACAGGTGCTCCGCTTGCGTTTCGAGGAGGCGGAGGACCGCAGCGCGGCAGACGCCGCCGTCTGGGTGGGGGCCTGGCAACGGCCAGACGACCGCAGGCAATGGTGGCCCGACCACGTGCGGCCGATCTCGGCCGGGGACGTACTGCGAGTCGAGGACGAGGCCGGCCGAGCCGCGCGTCTGGCGGTCGGGACTGTGGGCTTCGAGGACGTTGCCCCACCGGATAGCACCGTTCCCCTGCAGGTCACGACCCCATCCCAGCCGGTGCCACCAGGGGTCTGACTGCCGCACATCCGGGATGGGTCTACCCACATCACCCCGGGTCCGCGCGCTCCGTGGGGGCAGCCCCGGGCCGCCCCCACAGCCGCACCTCTCATGCCCACTCACTCCGCACGCGTGCTCCGCACAGGTCGGCCCTGCCATCCCCACCCCGCGGCACAACGCCGCCGACCTCAGCACGTCGCCACCAACCGGCATGCAGATAGCCGCCGGGACTTGAAAGGCACCCTCCGTGGCCACCAGCACTATCAGTCCCCCTGCCCACCCCTGTACCACCCCCACTGCGCACGCACCTTCCCCGCAAGGCCACCGCGTGGCAATCGCCGCCTACTTCGAGCACGCTCGCGCAGCCCGCTCCCGGCTCCTTGCACCTCCGGCCTTCAGCGACGGTGACACCCTCGTGTGCGCGACCAACATCGTCTGGGAGCGCTACGCCGGAAGATGGACCGTCCCCGGCGAGCCGGAAGGCATCACCGCCGACGACGACGTCATGCGCGCCTGGTGGGCCAGCGACAACATCCGTCGCTACGGCCGGCCGACGTACATCACTGCCCCCGTCCTTCACCGGCTCACCCCCGGAAACCTCCATCGCATCGATGCCCCCCTCTACATCGACACCTGCGATGGAGCACCCGTCAACCGCGAGCGCCTGCGCCAGATCGTCAGCCACCTCTACGGCGCGAGGACCATCAGCGCCTTCTGGGCCGAGCCCACGGGCGCCGTGATCGTGCGCTCTTCCCTCCTGGGCGACGCCCTGTTCACCCCCGCCGCGGAGTAGACCCAAGCGCCCGGGCCGGGACGACCCTCCGGCCCGGGAAACGCGGTGTGCAGCCGCCCACTCCGTACGGTCTCTCCCGCCGGGCGCCAGAGCACCGCACCGGCACCGCAGACAATTCGCGTGCTTCCCCGCTCGACGTTCGCCGCCTGCCCGCCGCCGACCCTCACCGCCGCCCGCCTCCAGACCGGCGGACAGGCGTACCGGGACTTCCTCGCGGTCGGCTCCGCCACCATCGCCAACGCTCTGCACACCGCGCGCCGCGCTGCTGATGGCGCCGAACGCCTCCGGATGCGCGAGGCGCTCGATGCCCTGGAGCGGCATCACGATCACGAGGTGCCCGCTTGGGTCGTGGTCACCACCGCCAACCTCGACACGCACCCGGACGCCGAGTTCACCCCGGAGGCGCGCTCGTATCGGCGCAGGGCCCTGGAGGAGCATCGGGTTCGTCGCCAGAGCCAGGAATCGCCGACAGTCTCCTCAAGGATGTCCTCGATGGTAACGATGATGGCCGTGCTGCCGGGACTCGAGGCGCCCGCCGCTGGCTCCGTTACGGATGGCTCCCTTACGGATTGATCAGGTCGGCGACGGCGAACTGGTGGGTGAGGTCCAGCAGTAGCCGGTTCGCGGCCTCGGCGCGGCGGTGCGGGAGGGCGACAAGATCGTTTACGGGGGCCTCGGTCGTGACGAAGGCGGCGGCCAGCGTCGGGATGCTGCCGTCGAGCACGATGCTGCCGTCGACCTGTTCGTCATACGGGCCGTCCCGTTCGGCCAGGGCCACGGGGCTGTTGCTGATGATCTGCGCACGGAACTGGAGAGGGCCGTCGGCGCCCCGGAGACCGGCGTTCAAGGCGGCCGCGGTCACGAGGTCGCGCACGGCGCTTTCCAAAGAGAGCTGGGGCAACAGGGCGGGCTCGTTTCTGAGTGGGGGCGGGGGAAGTGGCGTTCAATGCGCCGGCGAAGGATCCGTCGTGGTGGAGTTCAATGTGGGCGCGGGCGCTTTGGCCGGTGTACGGGCGGTGGGCGGTAAAGATCGAACGGCGCAGCCCCACCACGGGAGAGAGGTTCGTCAGTTGCTTGCGGAGCAGGCTCTCACTGCCGGAGGGGAGGACCTGCAGGATCTCGCTCATGATCGGGTCTGCGGCCGACGGGTTGACCACCGGAGCTGTTTCGCCGGTGACGATGATCCCGCCGCCTGCGCGACAGCCACACCGCCGGTGGCAGAGGTACGCCAGTGGGCCCGGAGCCGGGCATGGACGTGCCACTGCGTGGCCGTCTCCGCAGCGAGATCTGGGACGCCTGGCATGCGGCCCACGCCCCGGCAGAACCGGTCAGCTAATCCGTTCACGCCACGAGCGCGTGCCCCCGGCGGCCTCGGCAGGGTGAAGACCCGGGCATTCGACAGACGACAGCCGTCCGGGCCGCTACCGTCGCCCGTATGACCGCCACTCCCTCGCCCGGCGCCGACCAGTCGCCGTACGAGACGTTCCTGGCCCAGCTCGGCCGTGAGGCGACCGCGGACGAGTGTGAGCAGTGGGCACGCGAGCACGACAGCGACCCCGACGTGCCACGTGCCCTGACCCAGGCCGGATGGGGCCGGGCCCGAAAGGGCGCCCCCGAGGAAGCATTCGAGCTGTTCCGCGACGCCCGTGAACGAGGCGGCGACCAGGCCCGCGATGCCCAGGTCGGCCTGATCGAGATTTTGTATGAGCTGGGCCGGGCCGAGGAAGGCGACGCAGCGCGGGACGCACTGCGTGCCGAACTGGACCGCTCCTCTCCTCCGGACCTGCGGATCTACAACGAGATAGTCGAAGTGCTGTCCGAAGCGAGTAGCCCGCAGCCGGAAGCGGCTCTGGTCTGGTGCGAAGCGGCCCTGGCCCGAGCCGGTGAAGTCGGTGAAGATGACGAGACCGCAGCCGAGCACCGGCACGATCTCCTCCTCAACCGCAGTCTCGTCCGAGAGCAACTTGGCCTCGAGCCCGATGAGTTGGACCAGGCCGTCGAAGCCCAGGCCGACGCAGAGGCACTGGAGGTCTTCGACCAGCTTCAGGACGCTGCCGACGGTCCCGTCGACGGTCTGGTGCTGCGCTGGACACGCGGGGACTTGCCGCAGGTCCGCCAGCGTTGGCCGGAGACGGCTGTCGAGTACGGCACCGACTACGACACCTACGCGGCCAGCCTCCAGCGCAAGGGGCGTGAGTACAGCACCGGCGGCGCCGTCCACGTCCGCATGGTCACCGGCACCCTCGCCGACTACGACGTGTACGCCAAGCGCACCGGCCACGATCCAGACGACCCGGAGACCCGCGTCCGGTACATGCGGTGGCGCGACAGTGAGTTCGACCACGAGACACTGTTCTGGCCGCCGCCACGAAACGGTCCATGCTGGTGCGAATCAGGCCGAAAATATAAGAAGTGCTGCGGGACGCCTGCGCGGAATTGAGCCCAGCGCCGTCGCGCAGATCGTGATCGTCGTGCAGACCCTCTTCGACGCCGCGCGTACCCAGGGCACCGAGGTGCGCCTCGCGCCCGTGGCGGTGCCGGCGTACTGGGACGGCCTGTCTTCACCAGGGATCCTGAACTGGCCGCTCTTCTTGAGGCGCAGGCCGACCAGGGGCGGGCGCTCGGTCAATTGCACCTCGCCTGAAACTCCGCGACGGGTGAGAACTTCGAGCACGTTGTCGGCCACCTTGAGGTGATCCTCGCGCGTGCGGCGAGCGGCCGCGACCGCGTCGAAGGCGTAGATCAGCCCGGCTATTTCCTTGCGTAACGGCCGTCCGGTGTCGTCCGGGACGCACAGGTCCCGATATCCGTCCCGCCCAGGCGTCGGAGAGCCGGTTCAGGAGCTGGGCACAGTCACTTTCGTGACCGTATGCCTGCTCAGTGGAGCGGATCAGGTGGTTGGAGTTGATCTCGCGGCTGCCGCGGGCAAGGGACTGGAGCAGCACAAGAGCAAGTTCAGGAGTGGAAAGCTCGCGGATCAACTCAGGCTCAACTGGTCCGGATATACGGCGCGAACACACGCATTGACGCTAGCACCTCAATGCGCGGGAAGCCGGTGCACTTCTGCCTACTGTGGCGGGCCGCGCCGGGGGTCTGTCTCCTACTGTGCCCGGAGGCGTACCGTCGAAATCCGTCCCCCGGGACCAGCACTCCCCAGGCCGACCGACCCAAGCGAAGGAACCAGCGCGTGACCGACCCCGACGCTCACCGGCCGGAGCCGCGCCGCGCCGAGTGCCCCGACTGCCACGCCGGGCCCGGCTACGACAACACCCGCGTCATGACCGTCGGCACAACAGGACTCACGGAAACCTGGCATCTGCCGGACTGCCCCCAGCACACTGTGGACCGCATCCTCCTCGAGGACGGTGCCCGGCGCGTCGAGGAACAAGAGGCGTGGGCACGGGAGGCATTTCCCGCGGCTCACGAGCGTCTTCGCGCCGCTGCCGCCGGCATTGCTGACGACCCGGCCGCGGCGCCATTCGTCGCTGCCCTGCTCCAGCTCGTCCAGACCCAGGCCGATCGACCGGGGCGCTTCGTCGTCCTCGACGAATGGGCCCGGATCCTCGACCAGCACTTCCCGCCGCCCCAGCAACCGGACAGCGGCCGCGGAGACGGAACCACGCGATAACGCACCCAGGAGCGACGGGCTCAGCAGAGCCCGGCCGCGGACGCCAGTGCCCTCCGCCCGTCGCTACCCGCCCCAGTGCCGCCGTCCCCGGCCCACGCCGAGACGCATGCGCCGTCGTACCTGGGCGACTGGGTGACCACCAAGGCCCGCTGGGACCTGGACGTCGACCAGGCCGAGCGACGCCCTGTGGACCCTTGCGGCTGTCTGTCCCGGCACCGCCGACGTCACACCCGCGCCCTGACACGTGACCGGCCCGTTGGCGCACAGCATCGCGTCCGTGAGCTCGGTATCCCGGGAGGCGGCCCCCGCGGTCGGTGCCCGGCCGGTGTTCCGCGCCGCCACGTCGCAGGCCGTGGGCTCCACTGCCCACCAGTCGGCGCACCGTATGCCCGCCGCCGTCAGCTCCAGGTGAGCTGACCGGTCGGCGGCTGGGTGCGGGGCGCTGGAACGCCGTCGGCCAGGTGGACGATCCGGTGGGTGAGGGCGGTGTTGCGGCGCTGGGTGCGGGTGTTGGCGATCGCGCGCTCGACGGCTTCACTCTGGCCGATGAGCATGACGCCTTCGCGGGCGCGGGTCACGGCGGTGTAGAGCAGATTGCGCTGGAGGAGCATCATCCCGGCGGCACTGATCATAGGGACGATGACGTACGGGTATTCGCTGCCCTGTGAGCGGTGGGCGGTCAGGGCGTAGGCGTGGACCAGTTCGTCGAGGTCGGTGAAGGGGTAGATGGCTGCCTCGCCGTCGTGGAAGGTGACAGTGAGATGGTGGGTCTCGGTGTCGACCGCGGTGATGGTGCCGCTGGTGCCGTTGAAGACGCCGCTCTCGCCGCGGTGGGGGTTGTTGCGGATCTGCTGGACGCGGTCGCCGAGGCGGAAGGCGGTCCCGCCGTGGTAGTGCTGGGGCTTGTCGTCGGCGGGCGGGTTGAGGCTGTCCTGGAGGCGCAGGTTGAGGTCGGTCATGCCGGCGATGTTCTTCTTGCCCGGGCACAGGACCTGAATATCCTGCGGGCTGACACCGAAGCGTTTCGGCATGCGGTCGGTAACGAGGTCCACCACGCGTTGGGCGATGGCCTCGGCGGTGGGCACGGGCCAGTTCCAGAACGCCTTGGGATCGTCCCTGGGGAGTTCGCCGCGCAGGATGCGATGAGCATTGATGACGATTGCGGCGCTGTCGTCGTGCTGGCGGAAGACCTTGGTGAGCCGGGTACGCGGGATGTCCTCGACGTCGAGCAGGTCGCGCAGGACCCGGCCGGGGGCGACGCTGGGCAGCTGGTCGATGTCGCCGACGAGTAGCAGATGGCAGCCCTCGCGGACGGCGGCAAAGAGGCGGCGGGCCAGGGCGAGATCGAGCATCGAGGCTTCGTCGATCACCACGAGATCGGCGCTCTCCAGGACGCTGGCGTGGTCGAAAAGGGAGTCGCCGTCGGGGGGCCGGATAAGCCGGTGCACGGTCATTGCCGCCTGGCCGCAGGTCTCCTCCAGGCGCTTCGCGGCCTTCCCAGTAGGCGCGGCCAGCGCGACGATCGCACCGGCCTCGTCGGCGATTTCGACCAGGGTACGCAGGGCGTGAGTCTTGCCGCATCCCGGGCCTCCCGTCAGGACGGAGAGGGGGCGAGTTAGGGAGGTGAGAATCGCCTGGTGCTGTTCGTCGGTCAGGCCGGCCGTCTCCTGAGTGGTGAGCTCGGCCAGCCGCTCTGCCCACGGCGCGAGGTCGGTCAGCGAAGAGGATGGGGATCGGAGGAGGCGCCGTACATGGAAGGCGAGTTGGGTCTCATCCCGGTGCCGGTGCGGCAGCATGGCGATCTCCATGTCCGCCGCCGCGTCGGTGCCGTCGGGTACAGGCAGCGGAAGCGTCTCGGTGACCATCTCGCCCTGGCCGCGCAGCGTTTCCAGCGCGTGACGCAGCACCGCGTCGTCAAGGATCTCCGCGGTGGCCGGGTCGCTGTCGGCGAGCAGTTGGCGGGTGCGGGCGATCAGTACTCGCACCGGCAGGTGGCAGTGGCCGCTTCCGCCGGCCTGGTCGAGTTCGTGCAGCAAGGCGGCCTGGAGGCGGGCGGCGCTGTGCTTGGGGATGCCGACTGCCAGTGCGATCTTGTCGGCGTTGACGAAGCCGACGCCGTGCACGTCCCGGCACAGCTGGTAGGGGGTGCGGCGTACGATGCGCATCGGGTCGTCGTCGGTGTCGGCGTACGCGGTGTAGATCTTCACCGCGAGTGCCGGGGTGATGTCCAGGCCCTGCAGGAACACCATGATCTCGGCGATGGCCTTCTGCTCCTGCCAGGCCGCTGTGATCCGCCTCAGCCTGATCTCGCCGATCCCGTGCACCTGCATCAGCCGCTGCGGTTCGGTGTCGATGATCTTCAGGGTCTGCGTGCGGAAGGTGTCCACGATCGCGGCGGCGAGGACGGGGCCGATGCCGCGGATCATGCCCGAGGCGAGGTAGAGGCGGATGGCCCTCTCGTCGGCCGGCATCGTCCGTTCGCACTGCTCGGCCTTGAACTGCTTTCCGTAGCGTGGGTGATGGACCCATGCTCCGCGCAGCCGCAGGCTCTCCCCGGGTCGCGTGCCGAAGAGTGCCTTGCCGTGTGCGGTGATGCCGTCCTCGTCGCCGCTCGCCGTGGCCAGCCGGAGCATCGTGCGCTCGTTGTAGCTGACGTGCAGCAGATGATCGACCACACCGTCGATCACATCGGGGGCGTCCAGGGGAACTTGGTGGGGCACGCGCTCTCTCCAACGGATGCTACGGCGAGCGGATCACGCCATGCCAGGGATACGACAAGGTCAGCATGAGTCCCGGAACAGCGGCCTGTCGTGCGGTTGACCTGCCGTGGCGAGCTTCAGTACGAGGCATCGTGGGCTTCGCAACGCGGCTCACCCACGACTATCGGCGGGGAGCGGCACCAACCGCATCCGCCCCTCCACGGCTACCGTGGCACGAATGACCAGGTCAGCGCCGTGGGTACGACCAGCCTCGACCGGATCGGGTGACAGACGAATCGGCGCGATTGACACCTTGGGAGCATGGGAGCACGAGCGCTCCCAGAGGGCTTCCACATGGGAGCAAACATTCATACGACAAAGGCCCCTCCCGATGATCGGAAATTGCCTCTGACCTGCGAAAACACCGTCTGGACGACAGGATTTAAACCAGCGACCGGAGCAGTCGTCCGGGAAGTTACCCCTACGCCGGGGCGCCGTGGCCGGCTCAGCTCGCGGGAGCGGACGTGGCGTCGGTCGGCTCCTCCTGCGGCACCGGGGCGGTGGGTGGCGTGGGCTGCCGCAGCACGAAGAGCGACACCGGCACCCCCACGGCGACGAAGAGCGCGCCAGCGCCGTAAGCGAGCTGGTAGCTGCCGGTGAGCGCGGACGTCTTGTTCTCGTGCTGCCCAAGGAGCGTCGCGGTGCGGGAGGAGACCAGCGTGGCCAGGACCGCGGTGTCCACGACACCGCGAAAAACAGCGCGCCGAGCGAGTGAAGCACGCCGCCAGTTGGCTCTCGCGTCAGGTGGGCAAGCGCCCCAGGGCGCGGCACACCAGACTTACCTGTCAGGAGGCGGCACGGGCCGCGACGGACGGCTCCTGGGTGACGTGGTTATGTGTCATGCCTACCGGTGCTACGCGGACTTGGCACAAGGTCGTTGCCCTCTCGCTCTTTTGAACGGGGCGCTGCGTGATCTGTTACACCGGGTCACCTGTGAGTGCTGAGGGATAGGCTAGCGTGCAATCCCACGCCCCGCCTCGGAGGTGCCTTTCCGGTGACCGATTCCTTTGTTCACCTGCACAATCACACCGAGTATTCGATGCTCGATGGTGCGCAGCGGTTGAAGCCGATGTTCACCGAGGTGGCGCGCCAGGAGATGCCGGCCGTTGCCATGTCCGATCACGGCAACATGTTTGGCGCGTACGAATTCCAGCAGGTGGCTAAGGGCTTCGACGGCGTCAAACCGATCATCGGGATCGAGGCGTACGTGGCGCCTGGCTCCCGGCGCAGCCGTAAGCCGGAGTTCTTCGGTGCCGGCGGGCAGCGCGGCGGCGGCACTGGCGCGAAGGACGTCTCTGGCGGCGGCAAGTACACCCACATGACCATGTGGGCCCGGGACACCCGGGGCCTGCGGAACATGTTCAGGCTCACCACCGAGGCGAGCTACACCGGGCAGTTCCCCAAGGGCACCGCCCGCATGGACCGTGAGCTGATCGCCGAGCACGCCGACGGGATCATCGCGACGACGGGCTGCCCCTCCGGCGAGGTTCAGACACGCTTGTTACTGGGCCAGTACGACGAGGCTCTCAAAGCAGCGGGCGCCTACCAAGACATCTTCGGCAAGGGCAACTACTTCGTCGAGCTGATGGACCACGGCATCGACATCGAGCGCCGGGTCCGCGGCGACTTGCTGCGCCTGTCCAAGGATCTCGGCATCCCGCTGCTGGCCACCAACGATGCGCACTACATCCACGAGGACGAGGCCGACGCGCACGACAGTCTGCTGTGCATCGGGACCGGCAAGAACAAGGACAACCCCGACCGGCTGAAATTCTCCGGGACCGGCTACTACTTGAAGACCGCCGCGGAGATGCGGTCGCTGTTCGCGGAGCTCCCCGAAGCCTGCGACAACACGCTCCTCATCGCGGAGCGCATCGAGTCCTATGACGAGGTTTTCGACCACGAAGACGAGATGCCGCAGTTCCCCGATGTCCCCGAGGGGGAGACGCAGGAGTCGTGGCTGCGCAAGGACGTCCTCAAGGGCTTGGAGATGCGCTACGGGGCTCCGGTCCCCGAACACGTGATGGAACGGTTCGAGACCGAAATGAAGGTCATCGGGCCGATGGGCTTCTCCTCCTACTTCCTCGTCGTGGCGGACATCTGCAAGTACGCCCGCGACAACAAGATCCCTGTCGGCCCGGGCCGAGGGTCGGCAACCGGTTCGATCGTCGCCTACGCCACCCGTATCACCGAGCTGTGCCCGCTCGAGCACGGCCTGCTTTTCGAGCGATTCCTCAACCCCGAGCGCATCAACCCCCCGGATGTAGACCTCGACTTCGATGACCGTAAGCGGGACCAAATGGTCCGCTACGTCACCGCGAAATACGGCGACGAATACACCGCCATGGTCACCACGTTCGGAAAGATCAAAGCCAAGAACGCGATCAAGGACTCCTCCCGCATCCACGGCTACCCGTACGCGCACGGTGAGCGCATCACCAAGGCGTTGCCCGGCGACATCATGGGCAAGTCCATCCCCCTCTCCGGCATCTTCGACAAGGACCACCCGCGCTACGGCGAGGCAGGCGAGGTCCGGCAGATGTACGAAAACGAACCGGACGTCAAGAAGGTCGTCGACGCCGCCATGGGGGTGGAGGGCCTCATCCGGGGGACCGGCGTTCACGCGGCCGCGGTGATCCTGTCCAAGACGAGACTGACCGACCGCATTCCGCTGCACATGCGCGCCGACGACGGCGTGAGGATCACCGGCTTCGACTACCCCAGTTGCGAGGACATGGGTCTGGTCAAGATGGACTTCCTGGGCTTGAGGAACCTGGGAGTCATCGATCAGGCCATCGCCAACGTTCGGGTAAACCGGGGCGTGGAGCTGTCCACCGCCAGCATCCCCCTGGACGACAAGCCCACGTATGAACTGCTCTCCCGCGGCGACACCTTCGGCGTCTTCCAGCTGGACGGCGGCGGCATGCGCGCCCTGCTCAAGCTGATGGAGCCCTCCCGGTTCGAGGACATCGCCGCAGCCCTCGCCCTGTACCGGCCCGGCCCGATGGCCGCGAACGCGCACACCAACTACGCGCACCGCAAGAACGGCCGGCAGGCGATCGAACCGATCCACCCCGAGCTCAGGGACGCTCTGGAGCCGATCCTCGGCAACACCTTTCACCTGCTCGTCTACCAAGAGCAGATCATGGCCATTGCCCGGCAGCTCGCCGGGTACAGCCTCGGCGGCGCCGACCTGCTCCGCCGCGCGATGGGTAAGAAGAAGCCCGAGGTGCTGGCCGCTGAATGGGAGAAGTTCCACGGCGGGATGAAGGGCAACGGCTACTCGGAGGAAGCCATCAAGGCCCTGTGGGACGTCATGCTGCCGTTCTCGGGCTACGCGTTCAACAAGTCCCACACCGCCGGATACGGCCTGGTCAGCCTGTGGACGGCGTACCTCAAGGCGAACTACCCGGCCGAGTACATGGCCGCGCTGCTCACGTCCGTGGGCGACGACAAGGACAAGGCCGCGATCTACCTGGCCGATGCCCGCAAGCTCGGGGTGCGGGTGCTGCCGCCGGACGTCAATGAGAGTGTCTCCGAGTTCACCGCCGTCGGCGAAGACGTCCGCTTCGGCCTGAAATCGGTGCGCAATGTCGGCGAGAACGTCATCGAGTCCGTCATCGCCGGCCGCAAGACCGGCGGCAAGTACAGCGACTTTGCTGACTTTCTCCACAGGGTCGACATCCCGGCCTTGAACAAGCGGGCCGTGGACTCCCTCATCAGGGGCGGGGCGTTCGACTCCCTCGGCCACACCCGCAAGGGCCTTGCAGCCGTCCACGAGGACGCCGTGGACGCCGTCATTCCCGTGAAGAGGGCTGCCTCCTTCGGCCAAGACGACCTCTTCGCCGAGATGGCACCCGAGGACGGCCAGGGCCCCGTGTTCGGCCTGGACTTGCGGATCGATGAGACCGAGTGGCCCCGTAAGCAGCTCCTGTCCATCGAACGGGAAATGCTCGGTCTGTACGTCTCCGCTCACCCTCTCGACGGGGCCGAGCGCATCCTGGACAGCAACCGCGACAGCTCTATCGCCGAACTGCTCGGTTCCGGTCGCACCAGCGGTGACGTCAAGCTCGCCGGGCTGATCACCGGCATCACCCGGAAGATCACCAAGCAGGGAAACGCGTGGGCGATCGTCAACCTCGCTGACCGCGACGGTTCGATCGAGGTCCTCTTCTTCCCTGCTGTCTACCAGCTCGTTCAGCACGCGCTCATCGAGGACAGCGTCATCGCGGTACGAGGCAGGATCGAAGACCGCGACGGCAGCCTCAACATTCACGGCCGCGAGCTTGCGGTGATCGACGTGTCCGCAGCGGAGCGGGGAGGCAGGCCGCCCGTGCAACTGGCGATCCCCCACCACCGCGTCACCGAGCCAGCCATCGCCGAATTGAAGCGGATCCTCCACGCTCACCCGGGCGACTCCCCGGTCCACCTTCGCGTGCGGGGCTTTGAGAAGACGACGGTCTACGCCCTGGCCGACCACGTCAACGCCGACAGCATCGCGTCCGACATCAAGGGCAGCTTCGGACCGGAAGCCTGGCAGGGCACGGCATAGGCACGCAGAGGGCCGGCCCGACCGTCGGGCCGGCCCCACGGGGGCGCGCAGCTCCAGGACTAGCGAAGCGCCGCTGCCTGCGCGTACTTGGCGGCTGCGGGCACGTCCATGTGCAGCAACGCGCCGATCAGATATTCACGCATCAGCCGGACAGCGGGCTCTGTGTCCTCCGTGACCTCGCGTGGCGCCAGCGCCTCCCGCATCTGCGGATCGACGAGGGCCTGCGCCAGTACGTCGTCTACGAGCTGCGCGGCCAGCCAGTGGAAAGTGCGTTCCTTGAAGGCGACCGTCAGGTGCAGCGACGGCTCATCGCCCACCGTGTAGGGCGAGTGCGGCCAGCCCCGGGGGAGCCACAGCACATCTCCCGGCGCGAGCGTGAACTCCGCCACCGGCGGCGTATTCGCTAGATAGTGCCTCTGCTCGGGGGTGAACCCGACCAGGTGGAACGACTCGAACTCCTGCACTGGGTTCTGAACGAACGGCCGGTGCACGGGCCACGTCTTGCGGCCTGAGAGCTGGAGAATCAGAGTCACGTACGGGTCGTAGTGGTACTTCAACCCCTGGGCCCCCGCGGGCGTCAGGTACGCGTTGACGTGGACCTGGTAGCCGGACTGGGCGTGGAGAGCACGGTAAAGCCCCGCGATCGAGGGCTTCATCCGCTCGAGCTCCCGGAGCGAGATGCTGCCGCCGCCGTTCAGGTGCGCCCGGACGGCTCCGCGCCGCGGCATGTCGCCGTCAGCGTAGGTGTACTTCTCAGCGACCTCGCCGTCCTTGAGGAGAACGACGTTCCTCATGGGCAGGCATTCCGCGTCCACTAACTCCTCCACCTCCGGCAGAGTCAGCAGGTGGTGGAAGGCTGCGGGCTCACGGTGGAAGCGCAGAGGTTCACTCGGCCAACGGGCGAGGACTGTGTCGGGGTTGTCGATCAGCGTCTCTAGCGACACGGTGGCACCTCCTGTAACGAGGGACAGTGCTGGGAAGACGGGGCGCCCTGTGCCCCAGAGCGCCCCGTCAGATCTGCGGCCTACCTCAGCCGCCGTGCTGGCGCAGCCACTCCCGGGCGAAGCCGGTCATCTCGTCCCGGCTCATGCGCAGCTCGCGCCCCTTGTCTTCGGGCTTGTTGCCGCGCAGGGCGTACCCACCGCCTGCCAGCTCGGCGACGGTAATGCAGCTCTCCATGGACCCGTCGTTGTCGGTGCCGCCGCCGCACAGTGCGACGAACGGGCCGGTGATCTCGCGCTTGTAGAGGTCCGTCCTTGCGGGGTTCTCCTCCGGTGGCATTGCGTCTGCCTTTCGTCGATCCGACCGGGCACGGATGTGACCGGAGTCGAAGCCGCCGCGCGGCGGGCTCGGGGGTGTTCCCGCGGCGCGGCGACGGTCTATGGGTGAATCTGCGGCCGCAGCCCGCCGGGCAGGTCATCGAAGAAGAACATCAGTGAAAGCAGCGTCAGCACGGGGACGCCGAAACCGAGGCAGCTACGGAAGCTCCGAGGCCGCTCCAGCACGGTCGCCGGCTGCCCTGCCCGGTGGGCGGAGATTCCCGCCGTAGTGAGCAGCAGCGCGGCCGCGAACAGGCACGCGCGGGTCTCCGGGCTCACGCGTCACCGCCGATGGTCCGGACGGTGCCGCTGCGGAGCAAGGATGCGTACTCGGCCATGGGCGGCAGGCCGGCATCACGGCGACGCCGCTCGAGGCCCTCGGGCTGCTCCACGTCCCAGAGGACGCATGCACCGTGGCGGAGCACGTACTGCGTACCGAATATTTGCGGGATACCCGTTCGTAGACGTGTTCGGTCAGTCAGGTAGGCGAGCTGCTGCAGCGTCGCGTCACCACGCTGAACGGCCCTTTCCAAGAGCCCGAGCGCGCGGAGCTGGAACGCCAGGTCGTGGTCGGAGTGGTGAGCGATGAGCCATGCCGCGGCGGCTCCGTTGACGCCGACGAGACGGTGACCGGGCCATCCATGCTCGTCAACGATGCGGCCCAGAGCCTGCGTGTTGCGGATGTCGACGATCTCGCGGGCTCGGAGCTCGCCGACGGTCACGGGTTCTCGGCGCCGGATCTGCTGGCTGTCGCTCGCGAGTTGCAAGAGCTCCTTCTCCAGATGCGGCAGCTCCAGCCGGCGAGGCGGCCTCATCCCTGCGCCCGCAGGTGTTCGGCGTGGGTGAGGAGACGGCCGGCGGTGTTGGCCAAGGCCAAGATGCGGGCCCGGTCGTAGGCCTCGGTCTTGCCTGCCGGCCAGGAGAGCGCGGTCCTTCCGCTGGTGGTGTCCCGCTCGCAGTCCGCCCGCTCCGCGCTCTCCGCGGCGAGTTGGCCGCGCCGTGCCTCTGCATACGGCAGCAGCGTGCGGGTGCAGTCGAGCAGGTCCTCGAGGATCTGAGGCACCTCTTCGATCGTCAGCCCGTCCAGGGCCGCCCGGATCGTCTCCCGTGCCCGTTCGGCGTCGTACCCGGCGAGCTGCTCGCTGGGCGGCAGGTCCGGGGCCGAGACGAATACACGCAGGGGGACAGCCGGCCGTGGGGCGCCGGGCGTCCGGACGGGAAGCCGCGGACGCTCCTTGGGGATAGTCACCTGTGGTCCTCGCGGTAGTAGTCCAAAACGGCGCGGCAGCACTGGGCTAGACCGCGCACATGGTCATCAGCTGATACGAGCCCGGGCCCAAGGTCTGCTCTCATCCGCTGCCGCGCATGGAGCACGGCGGACGCCCGCGTCGCACGCGCGGAGCTCCCCTCGTGCAGTTGGTCGGTCACCTGCTGCACGGCCGGGAGAAGCGCGTCGAGATGGGCGCACAGCTTCTTGTTCAGATCGACAAGGAGGTCGTACGGAGGAAGGGGGCCCCGCATCACCAGCGCCCGATCGAGCGTTGAGGCGATGGCCGTGACGTCGATCGGGCCGAGGTCAGCCGTTTCCCCGGTGGGCTCGGGAACCCCGCTGGGGGAGGCTTCGGTTCGAATAGTCAAGGCCAGGCTCCTCGTGACTCGAGGTAAGGCATGGGTGGCGAGAGGCAGAGGCTGATGCCTCCCGCCGGGATCTACAGCCAGTCAACTTCCGATAGCCTGCGGTCACTACTGCTCTGCAAGGGGCAGAGCACTTAACGCACTTAACGCCTCATCGGGGGAAGGTGGCGGCTGTGCCCACTTCGCAGCCAAAGCAGCCGAACGAAGCACTCCGCGCGGTGCTGCGGGAATCGGGACTGAGCTACGAGTTGCTGGCCCGCCGCGTGCGCACCATTGCCGCAGAGAACGGCGACCGCTCACTCCGTACGAACTCCGCAGCCGTGACGCAGTGGGTCAAAGGCACCCCGCCACAGCCCTCTACCGCCGCCTACGTGACAGAAGCCCTATCGAGGAAGCTGGGGAGACTCGTCACCCTGGCGGAGATCGGGTTACCGTCGACGGAAGACGCCGACACGAGCCTCAGCCTCGCGCAGGATCCCGTGGCGTCCCTGGCGCATCTAGGACGGGCAGACGTGGATCGCAGACGTTTCCTGAGCACAACGGTCTACTCAGTCGGTGCTCTGACGCTGCCTCTTGCGGCCGGCGCAGCCGAGGCGACACAGCGAGCAGAGGCCGCAGGAGCTGGGCGGGCGAGTGGTCAGGCAGACGTCGACACGGTCCGGGAAGTGACCAGCGTGTTCTCTCGCGCTGATGAGCGGTTGGGCGGCAACAACGGACGTTCCGCGGTGGTGGAGTACCTCAGCACGGACGTGGCCACGTACCTCAACGGAACTTTCGCGAACGACGCTGTCCGCCGGGGGATGTTCAGCGCCGCGGCGGAACTGGCGTACTTGGCCGGCTGGAAGGCCCACGATGCAGGGCGGGATGGTCTGGCACAGCGTTACTACCTCCACGCCTTCCAGATGACCCAAGAATCCGACCCTCGAGCGCATGCCGGATACATCCTGCGCATCATGGCCCACCAAGCATTCGACCTTGGCCACCACGCTCACTGCGTCGATCTCGCGGAAGCCGCGCTGAAACGCGTTCGCGGACAGGTGGACGCTGGGACGGAAACCTTGTTCTGGCTCACGCTGGCTCGGGCTCACGCAGCCGAGGGGGACGGCCGCCGCGCCCTGGGTGCCATCAGCAAGGCCGAGCACCTGATGAGCATCGTGCGCACCGGGGAGCCCCCGATGTGGGCCGTCATGGGCGGCTCCGCCGAAGCCCGCGCGTCGAACCAGACCGCCAAGGCACTGACCCAGCTCGGCGACATGACGGCCGCCGCCGAGCAATACCAGCGCTCTGCCCAGTGCTGGGACCCGAAGCGTTTCCCCCGCATCTACGCGCTGACGCTGGCCGACCTCGGACAAACGCAACTCGCCCGCGGACACATCGACACCGCCTGCGGGACGTGGTCCACAGCTCTCGACCACATGGGCGGCATGGCCTCAGCGCGGGTCCGTACCGCCGTTGGAGACATCCGCAGCCAGCTTGCTGTGTTCCGCGGCCGAAACGCGACAGACGCCAGGAAACTCGACGAGCGAGCCGCACAGTGGCAGGCCGCCACGGCATAGCGGTCTGCCACTACTCGAAGCCTCGCGAGTCGGCTCGGCATTCGCAGCCTCGTTGATGTGGTGCAAGCGGTTGACGCGGCAGGTCACCGCGGTTTGGTGGGCGCACGTGCCGAGCGAGGTGGTGCGGATGCACCGCGTCGAACTCACCGGCAGCCTGCCTCGTGTTCACGGTGCGGCGGGGAGCTGATCGCCAGCCACATCATGACGCAGGACGATGCCGCCGGGCGGCCGATCCATCTCCAGATGTGCTCCTCATGCGATGCCGAAAAGCCGGCCGCCGGCGCATTGCTGCGCTGGTTCGCCACCGACGGCGGTCGTGACAGCTCCCGCGCCGAAGAGGGCGTGCGCCTCCTGCTGGAGTGGACGAAGGCAGGCATGGCCGAACACGGTTGGTAGTGATCGGAGTCGACACCCGACGACTCGCTTCCGCGTGGGGGGTGCCGGCGCCTCATGAGGCCGCCGTACGCCTACTGATGGATCCCGGAACCCCGGGCGACTCCCCGAGACCGATCGCCTGGAGCCGGAGCGGGATGCCCTACGCGCCCCACTGGCCGCTGCCCTGCCGGAAGAACGTGAACGGATCCGGGAAGCCATCCGGCAGCTCCGGTCCGCCGTGCGGACTGCCGCCGTGATCGTTGTGTCGGGACGCGGGACCGTACAGGGGCCGAACCGTCTGCGGCTCCCTCGCTCTCCTACGGTCGACCAGGACCAGTTGCTCACGCGGTACCGCAGACTTCTGCCGCTGGGTTCCGGCGCTAACCCATGGCCTTCCTACGGTCCTGACAACCGGGCCGTGAACACCGGCGCCTGCCCTTGTCGCCGATTCGAGCTCTTCTCATCGCAATAGGAAACAGGGACAGCCGTGATCAAGGTGAAGGAATCCGCTCCGGGCACCGGGTGGGGTGCGGGTTCGCATCACGTCCGGGGCGCTCGCAACCTCCTCCTTCCGAAAGGCACACGTCATGACAACTCCCACCACTCCCAGCAGTCCCACCGTCGTCACCCTGACGAAGGATGACGGCGCCGCTGACCTGGACGGCGTTACGAGGATGGGCATCGGTGCTTCGTGGGACACCACCACAGGCGGTAGTGGCGGCCTCATGGGCGCGCTGAAGAAGGCACGCGGCACCGATCTTGACGCGTTCGCCATCCTCATGAGCGGCCAGGACCCGGTCCGTTTCGCCGGCCTGGACGTGACCGACCCGCTGCAGAACGGCGCTGTCACCTCGACGGGCGACAACCAGACCGGACGCGGGGACGGCGATGACGAGCTGCTCGAAGTCACCTTCGACAAGGTCCCGCCACAGGTGACCAGCATCGTGTTCGTCTGCGTCGCCTACAAAAAGGGGAGCGACCTCAAGAAGGCCGCGAACGTCTCTTTCAAGGTCTACGACAGCTCTGACGGCACTATGGCGCAAGTCGCCGACATCTGGCCGTCGCTGCTCGGCTCCGGCAACGCTGTCGCCGTCGCGAAGGCGTACCGGGTCGGCTCCTCCTGGAAACTGGAGGTCGTCAACGAGCGCGGCACGGTCAGACAGGCTGACCAGGACAGCCTTCTCCGGTTCGCCGTAGGAAAGTAGTCCGCACCCCGGGACGGTTCCCCGGCGGCCCAGAACCACCGCAGGGAACGGGAGATCGCCCGGGCCGCTGTGTTCGCCCTCGGGCAAGCCGCTACCCGGCCTGGGCTCCGCGAGCTGGCGGGCGTCTCTGCGCCCGTCCTGGACGTCAACTCCGAGAAGGAAGGCGACCAGCTGTCGCTCGCGGACGCGGTACGCAGCGGGCAGCCGTTTCACGAACCCGCCCGGCCCAGCCCTGCTCCTCGGCGAACTCCTCGGCTGGTTGCGTGACTTGCAGGCTGAATGGACCGAAGAGGAGGCCATCCAACGGATCACCACCGAGAACCCGACCCTCAAGCAACTGGTCCGCCAGCTCACCACTGATAACCGCACCCTGGACGAGCGGCTGAAAGCCGCCCGCTCCAACCTCCGCTTCCAAGACCGGCACGTCGCCGACCTCGAAGACCGCATCGCCGGACGGCCCGATGTCGATGCCGACCGCTAGCCGTTGCCGGTCATGACGTTGTAGATGCTTCCGAGGCGGCGGCTGGATGGTTGTTGCCGCGTACTACGCCGAGGTATTCGGCCACGGCGTCCCTGTTGCAGGTCAGGCACTTGATGCGTTCGGTCATGCGATCGCGTTCGAGTTGGAGTGTGGCGATCATCTCCGGTGTCGCGTCGGAGAAGTGGATGATCCGGGGCTTGTCGAGGCACGGGAGGATCTGCTTAATGATCCGGGTCGGCAACCCCACGCCGCGGCGGTCGAGCGGTACCTCACCGGCGCGGACATCGCGAAGTCGTCCTCGAACCAACTCGATCCGTCCCGCCGCGGAATGCCGGTGCTGTCCACTGGAGAGCAGGGCTTTACCCATCACCGAAACGGCCGTTTTGGCAGCTGACTTGGCGCTCTACCAATGCGCCTGATAGTGCGTCACCATGGACGTCCGGACCGACGCCAAAGGGAGCACCGTGGGCAACCATGAGAAACCGCCGCCAGACCCCTCGGAGGGCGATCCTCCGCCCGGGAATTCCGGACAGGTACCACCCCCGCCCCCCTCAGACGGCAAGCACAAGAAGTAGGCGCAGTGACTCAGTTCAGTGAGCATCGTGGGCGTCTGGCGGCGGGGATGGAGCGCCGTGGCGCCTGGCCCGCCCGGTCCCCGTGGATTCGCCAGGCGGTCGATGCTCTGCCCCGGCACGTGTTCGCCCCGGACCGTTTGTGGTCGTGGGACAGTCACGCGTACGTGCCCGTGGACCGTGACAGCGATGCCGAGCGGTGGGCGGCCGAGGTGTACGCCGATCCCGACGCAGCGGCTGTCACTCAGGTCACTGACGGCCGGCCTTCCTCCAGTTTGTCGTGCCAGGCCGTGGTGGTGGACATGCTTGACTCCCTCCTCCCGGAGCCGGGTCAGCGCGTGCTGGAACTGGGGACCGGCACCGGTTGGAACGCCGCCCTCCTTGCTCGTCGTGCGGGGCCAGCACAGGTGACCAGCGTCGAAGTGGACCCCGAGCTTGCCGTACAGGCCAGCGCGCGGCTGGATGCGGTGAGCGCCGGCGTCGCGGTGAAGGTCAGCGACGGTGCATCAGGCTGGCCCGAGGGCGCACCCTACGACCGGCTGATCTCCACCTATGCGGTCGAGTACATCCCGTGGGCGTGGGTGGCTCAGACGCGTCCGGGCGGCCGGATCGTCACCCCCTGGGGCCGACTGGGGCACGTGGCACTCACGGTGGCCGAGGATGGTGGGTCCGCGACCGGATGGGTACAGGGCCTCGCTCAGTTCATGCCCGCACGCGGCACCGAGCCTGGGCAAAACTTCGGCCAGGTGCGCGGAACGGGCCCGGCTGGTGACGAGCGGCCGTTTGTCCGGGCCACGGAGCCGCTGCGCGACGACTGGCATTTGCGGTTCGCGCTGCGCGTTGCCCTGCCCGACGTGCAGGTCACCACGGCTGTGGACGCGGACGGCCTGAACGTCTGGCTCCACGACGGCGCCGCCTCTTGGGCGACGATCTCCGCGCTGGGCGACGGCAGGTCCACCGCCTACCAGGGCGGCCCGCGCCGCCTTGCCGACGAGCTCGAGCAGGCGTGGGACATCTGGCTGGCCGCCGGCAAGCCAGAAGTGTACGACTTCGGCATGACCATCGAGCCGGACCGGCAATACCTGTGGACCCGGGACCCGGCCAACGGCTCGCGGTGGCCTGTGGGGGTGAAGGGTCCGGGGGCTGGGGCCGGCTCGATGCGCAGTGAATGCGCAATTCCGAGCTTCAGTGCACACTGACTCCGGACCGTAACTGCCGGGTGCCGATCTCTTGTGATCTTCTCAGGGCGGGGTACGCAGGGTGCTCCGTACGGTCCGGAGTATGGCGGTACGGAGCATGGGCAAGGTCCATGGCGAACGCAGGGTGCCTGCGGCCGATATCAGACACCCGCTCCTGCGAATCGAATCGAGAGCATGCTCGGCTTCACGATCATCGAACGCACCCGGCCGCTCACCGCGAGGGATCCCGGCCAGATCTTCCTCGCCCGTACCGAGCACCTCACCCGGAGCCTTGACTACGACGCCCTGTAGCCCAGGGCTGCGTGCTCGCAGCAGCGAGGCAAACAGAAGTGACGCCCGATACCGGCCTGGAGAGGGTGAATGGGGTCGGCGATCAAGGGGGCGGCATGACAGGGACCGACCACCAGCTGGTCCGGGCCCGCATTGTCCGCTCCATCGCCCACCTCTCTATCCCCGCCTTCGCCAGGGGCCAGATCCTGGTCCCAGTGCCGAGGTACTTCGGCTCGAAGACGGTCCCCTCGGGCAGCGGCCCCCAGTCCGGGCAGCACACCAGTGTGCTGGGCCAGGTGCTGGGCCAGCATCGGTTGGAGAAGGAACAAGCGCCACAGCACCATCCGATGATCCGCGACGCTACGAGGCGTGCTGCGCCCGCTGATCTTCGCCGCCAACGGAGCCATGTCTCTGTGCGGGTCTGAGTACTGGTGAGTTCGTGGTTCGCAGGTTCAATGCGACCGTATATAGGTACGGCAAAGGCTTAAAATTCTTATAAATGAGCATTTCTGGCACGCGTGAGCTTGGGTTGGCTGCCGTTGTCGAGCGCGGCTCACTACGCACTGCAGCCGGGGGTGGTGCTGTGCCATACACGCCCACTGCATTTGACCGAGAGCTGCTCACCGTTGCCGACGCCGCATGCGCCAGGGGGCGGCCGCTCTCTCTGGTCCTGCCTCTTCCAGGAACGCTGACCCCGATGATCCTTGCTGGCGCGGCTCTCATCGGCCGGATCCTTGCCACGCGCAGCCTCGATGCCCGCGTCGCCCTGGCGACCCGCCAGCTCGCGCAGCGGGTCTTCTACGACGACCTGTACTTCGACCGCGAACAGCTCGCATCCCGGATTCCCCGCGCAAGAGTCACCGACATCGGCACGCTGCGTGCCGTCGGCGGCGGTACCGGGACCGGGCGGCTCGTCGTCACCGGCGACGTCGCCCGTCTATCGGGGCTCGCTGGCAGCCTGCACGGCATTGTGGTGGAGGCGACTGCTGCCAACAGCGATCAGACGGCCGACCTGCTGCGCCGGATGCCCGCGGGTGTGCCACTGCTGTATCTGACCGCCGACGCGGCCGACCCGGCGCTCGCCGAGCTCAGCGACCATGGCGGGGTGGTGTGGGCTTGGGATTCCGGTCGGCTCGCTAGCCTGGGCCATAACTCGGGCGGCGTCACGAGAGTGCCACGGTACTTGGCTGCCAGCGAGGAGACATTGCTCCGCGCAGCTCATTGCTCGGTGACCGTGACCGGCCCGGCTGATGCCAGTGCCCTCGACAGCGCGCTCGCAGCGCTCTACCGCCGACTCGCCCGTGCTTCCGATGACACTGCGGCGAACCCGATCGCGGCTGACGCGCTGCGATGGGTGTGGGGCGTCGCCACGACACTTGTCATGCTTCCCGCGTCCCCGGCCGCCTATGACCGGGCCGCCGCCCGAACGTGGGGCGCGTCACCGATCGCGGACGCGGCAGCCCGCGCCGCCGCACACGCGCGCTACGTCGGCGCGGCCGAACGCCAACTGTGGCTCGATCTTTCCCATGACGTGGCGGCCGCCGTGTGTGCCGCCGCAGAGGCGAACCCGCGCGTCGACGCCGCCGCCCGCTGGGTCCGCACTGTGGTCGACGCCGGCGGGCGCGGCAGCGTCGTCGTCAAGAACCGGGCCGCGGCCGCCGCGACGGCCAGCACCCTTGATGAGCACGCTGAGGTGCCCTACGGGTGGGAGCAGCAGGTTACCGTCGTCACCGCCCGTAACGCGGTCACTGGCCGGACGGGGGTTGAGGGCACACTGCTTGTTTGCGGTCCGCTACCGCGAGCTTACGCAACGCTTCTCGGCGCCCCGCCGGCGCACTCGCTTACCGTCCTTGCAGCCGGGCCCTGGGAGACACGCCGCGCTGTCGACCAGGTCACCGGCACACGCCGCGCGCTGAGGGACCGGGCTGTCGATGCGCTGCGATACAGCGCCCCTGTGCTCGGCGTCGACACCCACAGGATGAGGCTGGGTCCCACGCTGCCGCCCGTGCGTGTCGAAGCCGGGCCGTGGTCCTCGATGCCCGCTCCGGCCCAGAAACCGCCGTTCGACCTGTGGGACCCGTTCACCCACGACGTCGCAAAGCTGATCGGCACGCGGGCAGTCCGTCGCGGCATCGACACCGAGCCGCCGGCCCGCGCCGAGACCAGCGCGGCCACTGCAGTTGCCACCGTGCCGGCGGTCACCCTTGTCCTCCAGGGCGGTGTGCTGTTCTGCGAGCCCAACATGCACCTTCGCCGTCGGCATGAAGGCAGCCTGACGCAGGCAGTGCCTGCAAAGGCGCTGCGCAGGGGGGACGTCATAGCTCTCGTCCGGGAGAGCGCGCGCCGCGACCTGTTCGCGGTCGTCACCGAACGGCTCGCCGAGCTGCCGAAGTACGCCCCCCTCGTCGGCCTCATCGACTACTGGCACGAGCGCGCCCAGCACGCTGGCCACTGCTCGGACCTCACCCACGACGAAATCCTGCATCGCATGTACGGCACGCGAATCACTACCTGCGCCACCATCGGCAACTGGATCCGCGGCGACGTGACAGGCCCAGCCGAGGCAGCAGACATCGCGCGGTTCGCCCGCGCGGTCGGCGACAGCGACCTGGCCCAGCGCGCCGACGCCATCGGCACGGCACTGAACACGATGCGTGTCATCCATCGGAAGGTCGGCCGGAGCCTGGGAGCCCTTGTCGACGATGACCGGCTCGAAGATCGCGAAGGCCTGCTCGACTCCGAAATCGGCCTGCACGTCACCGACGTCCTGGACGCAGTCAGCATCCACCGGATCACGGACGTCCTCCCCGGCCTCGTCCAGGTTCCGTACAGCCGTACCGGCATGCTCCTCGCCCGGAACAGTGCACGCGCGCTCATCGACAGCGCCGGCCCCGAGCCATCCAGTCCCATCCCAAGCCTGGAGAGGCTATGACGACCGAGCCCGTCAATTCCGCTGCTGCCGCCCACGCCCCCCGCCTGCCGGACGAGCTGGTGCACGATGCCATGCTCGAGGCGCTGACCCGCCGGGTCAGCGACGCTGCCACCGGCGCTGCCATCTCCGCCCGCACGCGGTGGTACGGCGACGAGCGCCGGTCCCGATTCTGGCTGGGCATGCTCCACCCAGAGGCCGAGATCATCGAGGCCCTTAGCAGCGGTCGCGGCGATCTCGCTGCTCGGTTCACGCCGTCAGCGCAAGGATTCGCCGTCCGGCTTGCACACCTGCCGGCGCAGCTCGACGTCGAGGTGAACTTGGCCGTCTGGCTGGCGCTGCACCCCACCCTCGACGAGCAGCGAGAAAGAGCCCACCAGACCGCCACCGCACCGAGCGCGGACGGCGACGCTCCCACCGACGAGGAGAACCCTGGGCCTGCCGATGCGATGAGCGCTGGCCCTACGGTGACTGGCAGCGACCGGGCTGGAGACACCGGGTTCAAGCTCGCGGCCGCCTGGACAAAGATCGACGTCGGCCCCGTCGCACTAACCGTCTCCCTCGACGACACCGCGGCAGCAGCCACTCGGCACGGCAGCGACGTCCTGGCCGCCGCAATCCGTACCGCGGTCACACACCTGCCGCCCGGCGCCGAGCCACACCGTCCTCTGCGCACCGGCCTCCCCCGCGCACACAACCCGCGGGCGACTGATCTGAGTGACGAGGCGACCTGGACCGCCTACTGCCGTGACAACCTCGCTCCGACTCGCGATGTGGCGCTACCTGAGTGGCGGGCGGCGCTCGACATCGAACTGACCCCCCACGACGACGGCACGACCACGCTGCTGCTCACGGTCGTCAACACCGGCCCGCTGTCCGACCACCAGTACACCGACCCGACAAACGCCGTGGCCTACCGCCGTGATTACGTCGATCCGGCGCTGTACGAAGTGCGTCTGTCGGCCGTTCCAAGCGTTCCGATCATCCCGCACACACTCGAGCAGATCTCCGACTCCTACCGCTACAACCGCCACGTGCCCGGCTTCGGCCACAACAGCGCGTTGGCCGCCGCCGATGCTGGAGACGGGCTGACGAGACTGACGACCGCTCACCTGGCCGTCGCCACAACCGATCGGGTGGAGCCGCGCACTGCCACCGACGATGGGACGCCGATCGACAGCAGCTTCGCAACCCTGGCCGCCGACCCGCTACCCGCTCTGGACGCACTTGCCGACGCTGCCGAGTCCTGGGTCGAGGAGCACTGGTCCGCCACAGCCCTCGACGCGCTGGCCCGCGAAGCGCACTGGGACTGGGCGACCAGAGAGAAGGCTGACGCTGATGCCGTAGCCGCACACGAGGAGATCGACTGGATCCGCGCCGGTATCTCGGCACTGCGTGCTGATGACAACCTTCTGAAGGCGTTCCAACTCGCGAACACCAGCATGGGCCAGGTGGCGGCAGCCAAGGGCTACAGCCAGTGGCGGCCGTTCCAGCTTGCCTGGATCGTGGGCTGTCTGCCTGGGGTTGCCGACCTGGCCGCGCACCGCAGCGAGGTCGGCATCCTGTGGTTCCCGACCGGCGGCGGCAAAACCGAGGCGTACCTGGGACTGATGGCCATAGTGCTGTTCTATGGCCGGCTGACTGGTACCACCGCCGGCGCGCAGGTGTGGGCCCGCTTCCCGCTCCGGCTGCTGAGCCTGCAGCAGACCGAGCGATTCGCCCAAGCGGTGTTCGCCGCCGAGATCGTCCGTCGCGCCGACCCCTCGACAGCACACGGCGCCCCGTTCGCGGTCGGCTACTTCGTCGGCGGCGGCAACACTCCAAACGACCTGCGGATCCCCCACCCCGGCGACCGGTACTACAGCGGCCCGGACCCCCGCCGGAAGGAAACGGCAGATGCTTGCCGCGTCCTGGAGACCTGCCCTGCCTGTAGTGGACCGGACAGGGTCGAGGTCACCTGGAACGACGCCGCCCAGCTCATGGAGCACCGCTGCATCAACCCCGCCTGCCCGCTGGCGGGGACACTGCCGGTCTGGTCGGTCGACAGGAACATCTACCGGACCGCCCCGAGCGTGCTGGTCGGCACCGTCGACAAGCTCGCCCAGCTCGGACAGAACTCCGAGTTCCGGGTCCTGCTCGGTGAAGCTGCAGCCCGCTGCCCGCAACACGGATACGGCGCAGACCCGAACTACTGTGCCATCTTCGGCTGTCAGGCCATCCGCGCGCCGGTGCCGCCAGGGTTCGGCTCCGTGCGCCTGGAGATCGCTGATGAGATGCACCTGCTGGATGAAAGCCTCGGAGCACTCGACGGCAATTACGAGACGCTGTTCGAAGCCATCTCCGAACGCCTAGGTCGCCCACCCATGCAGATCGTCGGAGCGACCGCCACCATCGAGGGCTACCGCGAACAGGCAGACCACCTGTACCGGCGCAAAGATCCGCGCCGGTTCCCGGCCGCCGGTCCCACCACCGTGGAGACGTTCTGGGCGTCTGTGCGGAAAGGCCGACCCCTGCGCCGCTACGTCGGCATCCTGCCGCGCCGCATCACCATGGTCACAGCGGCACGCGAGATCACCCTCGCGCACGCCCGCTTCCGGGCGGACATCGCCAGCGATCCCGCCGCCGTCGCCGCCGAATGCGGATTGCCGCCCTCCGACGCATCACGTGTTGCCCACGCCGCCGCCCAGTGGTACGAGGTGCACACCGTCTACGGGCTGCGTATTGATGAACTAGACAACTATCTGCGCGACATCTCGGAGAAGACGGATCTTATTGCCACCGAGGCGAATACCAGCCGGATCACATCTGATGTCGGCTTCCTCAACATCCGTAAAGATCTTGAGCGCCTGATAGAGCCGCCCGCCGATCCGGATGAGCGGATCCGGGTCCTCGCCGCGACACGCGCCATCAGCCATGGTGTCGACGTCAGCCGCCTCGGCATCATGACAGTGATGGGCATGCCCACCCAGGCGGCAGAGCTCATCCAGGCCTCCGCCCGTGTGGGCCGCAACGAGCCCGGCCTCGTGCTCTGCCTCATCAATCCGATGCGCGACCGGGACACCAGCGTCTTCCGCTGGTTCGAGAAGTGGGCCTCATATCTCGACCGGCTCGTCCACAAGGTCCCAGTCAACCGGGAAAGCCTCCCGGTTCTGCAGCGTGTCCTGCCTGGGGGACTGATGGCATGGCTTTACCAAAAGCACGAAAGCGAATGGCTCGCCGGTGGCCGCCGTCGCAAGAAACTGCGCAAAACACACGCAGTTGTCGAGGCACTCAACGCAGGCGTTATCGACGAACCGACCCTGATCGATGAACTCCAAGCAGGCTTCGGCATCGAGCCGGATAACCTCCGCCACCGCAGGCACGCCGAGGAAATCGAGAAGTTTGTCACCGATACCGTCCGGAAAGCGCGACTCAACGCTGACCCGGACCGAAACATGCCCGACCTGCTCGACCAGCGGCCGCCGACGAGCCTGCGCGACATCGGTACCACCATCGAGCTGCGCGCCGAACTCTGACCAGACCGGGAAGGACCGAGATGCCCAGCGACGTGATGACACGCCAGGTCAACCAGGCGTTGTTCCGCCACCTGCCCGGCCAAGCTTTCGTGTGGAAGGACAAAGGCACGGTCATCGGCCGCGACCCGTACGCGTCGACCGACCTGGACGTACCACCCGCATGGATCAAACTGCAGATGCGCCGGCTGGTGCGGCCGTTCGCCGAGTCGCTACACGGTGGAACCGGTGTCGGCCCTGAGATCGAAACGATCGAGAGAACGCTCTACGCACTCAAGACGCCGAGCGACCTGCGTGCCGAACGGTGGCCGAACTCCTTCCGCTGCCCCGGCTGCGGCTTCTACACCGTCGTCGGCCCCACCGCGCCGGTGCCGCAATGCCGCAAATGCAAGCGGAATACCGTCCAGTTCACGTTTGTCGAGGCACACAACTGCGGCCACTTCACCGAACTGCGGCCTGCCCGTTGCCGCAACAACTGCGGTGGCGACATGGCGCTCCTTGGCACCTCCAGCTTGAAGGTCTCCACCTGGGCGTGGAAGTGCCTCAAGTGCGGCTACCACAGCAGCCGCGTGTACCGGCAGTGCACCACCTGCCGAAGGGAACACGCGAAAATCGTCCGGGCAACGCAGAAGGCGAATTTCTACCCGCAGCACATCACCGTCCTCAACCCGCCACATCGCGACGACTACCCGATCCTGACCAGCGACGCGACGCACAAGGCCGCGATCGGGCAGTCCCTCCGTATCGTCAACTCGGGCATGGAAGGCCTTCGCACGGCTGCCGCCAGTCCCGCCGGCCCAACCGATGCAGCCCGCGCCACGATCGCCGCGCTGGGCATCACCGAGAACGACCCGCTCTTCCAAGTACTCATGGACAAGGCAGGGGAGAACGCCGCAGGCACGGCGAACTGGGAAGGCGAGATTGACAGCCTGCACCTCACCGACGATCAGATCGAGCTGTTCGGCGACGAGTGCCTGCAACTGACCCTGGCACGAGAGGCCGAGCCGCTGAGCCTCAACGATCTCAAGGCTGAGGCGGACGGTACAGCGCTCGCCGCCCGCTACACCCGCTATGACACGCTGCTGGCCCAGTACAAATTCGCCGATGTCACGCTGCTGCGGGCGCTGCCCATGGCGTTCATCGTCGCCGGCTACACCCGTGTCGAAAGCCAGGCTGGCAACGGCACCCGATTCCACTTCTTTCCCGCTGCTGGCGGCAAGCATCCGATGTACGGCCAGCGAACGACGACCGAGGGACTGCTGTTCACCCTCGATCCGGATGCGATCGTCGACTGGCTCGTCGCCAGCAACGTCATCCCCGACCCGAGGCCGCGCACCGACGCCCGCCGCTGGCTCATCTCAGCCATGGAACCCGCCGTCGGCGTCTTCACCGCCCCCACCCAAATGATCAGCCGGGCGGTGCTCGGTCTCATCCACTCGGCCAGTCACCGGATGATGAAGGCCCTCGCCGTCCGGGCTGGCCTCAACATCGACAGCCTGGCCGAATACCTGTTCCCGGCCAACGGAGCATTCCTCATCTACGCCAACACCCGTAGTGAGTTCACCCTCGGCGGCCTTGAGCACACCTTCCGCTACGACCTCGCCGACGCGCTCGACGAGCTCACCGCCGAGACCCGCTGCATCTTCGACCCGCCGTGCCGCACCAGCTACGAAGGCGCGTGCGCCGCCTGCCTGCACGTCGCCGAGATCGCCTGCGCCCGATTCAACAACACGCTCTCACGCAACTACCTTTTTGGCCGACTGCAGGCCCCGGACCACGACGCCACCGGCCCCGGCGCCGACGACGACTCAAACCCACCGGATATCAAAGTCCCGCCAGCCACAGACAGCACGGCGGTTGTAGGAGACCTGCCGGAGGTGCTGTGGATCCCATTTTGGCCGCACTGAACCCGCTCGTCGACGCACTGCAACGAGCACAGAACCCGAGTGGTGCCTGCCATGACCTCTCGGCCCGAGCCACCGATGGCGGCGACCTCATCGCCGCGCTCGCGGCTTGCGCTCCGCCAGCTGCAGAATTCGCCAACGAGGTCCTAGAGCACGCCGGTGTGGTCGACAGCGGAGGAAAGCCGACCCCTGACGCGGTGGTGCGGCTCGCGCAGACCCAGGTGCTGCTCGCCGAGCGGGCCGCCGCGACAACCGCTGCCCTCGCCGTGACAGTACCCGCCTACCTACGTGCCGACATTCCCGTCGGCCGGTTCACCGAGACAGCACCCGTGTTGCGGGCAATCGCCCAGTCGGCGCAACACCGGCTGTTCATCGCCGCGCCGTACCTCCACCCCGGCTTCATTGAGACGCTTGCACCGGCGATCGAGGCACTCGCCCGACGCGGCGGCACGACGGTGGTCATCACCCGCGCACTGTCCACCATTGCAGGCCCCGCCGCCGCCAACACCGCCGCCATCGCTCTCCTGCGGGACCGCCTTGCGGATGCGGGCGGCACGCTCAGCGTATGCTCTTGGGAGGAAGAGGGGCTGGGAATGCACTTCAAGTGCGTTGCCGCCGACCGGACCAGCGCCTACATCGGATCAGCAAACCTGACCTGGGGCGGCACCGATGCCCACGCCGAGGCCGGAGTAATCCTGCACGGCCCAGAAGTGGCCCGGCTCGTCGAATGGCTTGAGGCTGTCGCCGAAGCCCTGAGGGACCGACGACGTCCAAGAGGCCGCTGAACTGTGGCACCTACAACCTCAAAAGCCATGTGCCGTCGCCGTAGTTGCAGGCTGAGAAGAGGCGCTGAAGAAGGCGGCGGCGGTCCGCCGCGAGCGCGGCGAGGTCCTGGCCAAACCGAAGGACGGGAAGGTCTCGCTGAAGGAGACGCTGCAGCGCGAGGATGCGGTTGTCGGCAAGACGCACGGGCGACGCCTGCTGGAGTCGCTGCCCGGCATCGGCAAGGTCCGCGCCAGCCAGCTCCCGGCCGGCCTCGGCATCTCTGAGCGCCGCCGCGTCCAGGCCTTGGCACCCCGCCAGAAGGAACGCCTGCTCGAACTTCCCGCCGCAGCACTGACCGGCGGCGCCCTGTCGGCCCGCGCCCTGTCCGGCAACGTGAGACCGTCCGCCGTCACGATCAACGGCAGGGGGTACGGCATGGCGTACGAGGACCGTACGTGCCACCGAGCGCCTGGCCCGGCTGATCGATGACTTCTGGCGCGATGCGCGGGCAAAACGGGCACCGGTCCCGGACGACGGCGCGGTGTTCGGCAGTCGATCCAGACGCGCTCGTCACCCACCGCAGGCCGCGGCCGAGACCCAGCAGCATGTGCAGCACCAGCGATTCGATGGCCCCGGTGCGGCCGGTAGACAGGTGTGAGACGAACGCGCTGTGCAGCGCGACCCGGCGGCCCCTTCTTCACCGTGCTGAAGAGACCGCTGTTCTAGGCGGCGGGGGTGATGATCCGGTGCGCCCACGCAGGGAAACTCGTAGGAGCGCTCGGTACGATCCCGATGCTCAGCGGATCCTCCCCGTAGGTGACCGGTACATCGCGCATGGCAGCGTGCAGCTTCTGGGCAACGAGCGGTCCAACCCACGGTGGCAGGCTCTCCCCGCGTACCCCCTCCGCCACAAATACGTCCTCGGTCGAGGCACCCGCGGGAACCGGCTCACGGATGATGACGACCTTCGCCGCGCTGTCGTAGCCCTGAACAGCCTCAATCCAGGCATCGGACACAGGAAACTCGCCGAGCACCATGGCCGCGTGCGAGAACGGCATGACGGCGTTGTCGATGCGGTGCAACGACGTGACGAGCGGAATACCGGGGATCTCCTCAGCGGTGTCGGCGCCGAGGACCAGAACCGGAGTGTCGTCCGGGAGTGATACCGAGGCCTGGAGGACGAACGTGGTGTAGTGAACTGCCATGGAGGGAGCCTAGAGCAGCGCGCTGACAACTCCTCCCGCCAGTTGACAAAGCGACTGGAAACCGCCACGCAGTTTGCATCTCACGCGAAACCAGGACCCGAAACAAGGGCAACACCAGCAGCCCCGCCGCGCTCCACCACCTTCGGGCCTCTCTTGCGGTAACCGGTCTACCTTCGCCGGGACGGCAGCTGAGATGCGTCCGGGCGGCTCTTGTTGCGCAGCAGAGGTGTCTGACCTGCGTTACCGCAAGTTAGATGAGATTGCCGCAGTGCAACACCGAAGGATGTGATCCTCTCCAGCGGGGAACGAGCCGACGAGCTGCGCCGGCTGCGGCGACGGCGGAGCCAGCTGTCCGATTCCGACGGTGGTGTCGTCTTCGTACGGCTCGTGGACGGGGAACTCGCTGGGGCGGCGCCGGTGCCGGTCGCCGGATAGGGCGACGATCCGGTGTGCGGGTACCTTGAATCTCCCTCCTTCCTTCAGGAGGGGGAGGAAGCCAGGATGCGCAAGCTCTCCCGCGCCGCTGAGCGGCCCGCCACACCCGTCGAACTTGCCCACGTCATCGAGGAGCTGCGCCAGCTCTCCGAGCGCACCCGCGGGATCGGTGAACGGCTCCAGACGCTGTCCCGGATCGTCGCGGTGAGGTTGTGCTGCGCACTTGCTTCCGTTCCGGGGCGATCCGTGGGGCGCGGCCGCGGTCGACACGGACCGCGAGGACTTCGGCGGTCCCGCCATCATCCCTTCGCTGAACCAGTTGGATGCCCTTGTCGTCCAGGACGGAACGGACCTGGGGGAGGAGGAGACCACGACGTACCCCGAGGCGATGAAGGGGGGTTCCGCGCTCGATCCTGCTGTCGTGGGAGTCCAAGGCCGCGTACGAGCGGCGCCGCCGCGAGCGGAACGCCGCGGTGGCCGAGAAGGTCTTGCTGATCGACTGCGAGCGCTGCGAGGCCGGATCGGGTGAGCAGTGCCGCACCGTCAACGGATGGGCGGCTGACCAGCCGCACCGCGTCCGCCAGAAGGAGGCGGAGCCCCGGGGCGACGCCCGGCTCGGGTACGTCGGCGACAAGTCGACGCCGAATAGGACCAATTGCATCTGATGCAACTTTCGACAGGCGGCTGCCATGACCGTTTTCGCTGGTCAGTGACCTAGCGCCGGATGAGGTGGAGTGGGGGCTCCCGCACGGATCAGCAGTGCGGGAGTCGACTCACAATGCTGCAGCTGATACAACGCCGCCGTGAGTGGTGAAGCGCCGGGATCGGCACGCCTCGTACTGGCCCGGCCACTACCTTCCACCCTGGGGTAGGGGCAGCAGGCCGGGGCATGTCTGGTCGGTCACGCTGCTGGTGAGGGCCTCCGGTACAGGCAGATGATGACCATGCGCTCGCCTCGCTTGCTGCCCATGGCCCCGATGACGTTGCCTTCGGCGACCGACATGTGATCCAGCTTCCAGCCGACCTCCTCGATGGCTTCCATCTGCTCATTCATGCCGGTAATGGCACCGCTCACCAGGCTGTTGGTGTGCGCCTCGATGAACTTGAACACCAGGATGTTGCGTCCCGCGTCCCAGGCGTGCTGCGCCTCCTTGACGGCCGTCTCTTCCTTAATCGCGTTGATCCAGCCCATGACTGCTCTCGCCTCCACTTCCCAGATTGTGACTTACCGGGCAAAAAGTTGGGCAGTGGGGCGACCTTGTTCGCTATGAACCGGATGGACTGGCGGGCCCTGCTTCGGAGCTCGCACCACCGCACCAACAGGGGAATAGCGCAGGGTCCGAATACCGGCTTTCCGCCAGTTTGATACTTGCCTGGGTTGCGCCGTTTCGCCGCCCGGTTAATGTCGTCAGGGTTTCCTGACGACCCATGTTAGAGTCAGGGAACCCTGACGGCTTCGCGGGAGGCGGTCATCGAACCTGGAGGCGCGCATGGGCTGGATCCATCAGGACGACGAATCGGATCACGAAGGATTCGTAGTCGCTGTCCTGCCGGACGGGGCAGATGCACCCCGGGATACGTGGGAGGACACGGAGAAAGCTAACGCCCAGGACCGGAACTGGGCTTGGAGCATCAAGTACGACGGCGCTGACGGTCGGCCTCGCGCCGCGGGCGTCCGGGCCATCTGCCTCTGCGGCTGGCGGGGGCCCCGCCAGAAGGCCGACTTCGCGACCCTGGAGACCGCAGAGGAAGCGCTGCGCCGACAGTGGTACCACCACGCCGAAGTCAGCATGGCGCGGACTCTCCCCTCTCGCGTCCAGAGGCTGTTCGACGAGTTGGAGGAAGCGGTCCTCGGCCTCGCTTCACCGCCGCGGGAGCCGGCCGAGCTCGACGACACCCGGCCCCTTGCTGCCGTCTACGCCGCCACCCTGCTTCGAGATCACGCCGAGCGCTGGCAAGAGACGGCCGTCCGCGCCGCCAAGGCGGACTACTCCTGGGAGGAGATCGCCCGCGCCCTATGCACGACCAAGCAGTCGGCGCACGAGAAGTACCGCGCCGCCGCCGAGGCCTTCTCATCCGATACGGCCGCGGCAACTGGTGCGGCGCCCCGGGAGGTGCGGTGAACAGCCAGAACACTCCGGCCCGCGACGCTCCGCGGCGCAGGCTCGCCACGCTGGGCGACGCCATCGGCGCCGTGCTCGCCTCCGGCCCGGCCGGCGGCCCCACGTTCGGGCTGCCCGGGCTGGACACGGCGACAGGTGGTCTGCAGCCAGGCCGGCTGACGCTCGTGGCGGCTCGTCCTGACGTGGGCGGAAGCCTGCTGGGGCTGGCCGCCGCACGGCAGACCGCGCTCGTCGACAACCACCGCGTGCTGTACGCGGCGTCGGGACTGAACCAGGCCGACATCATGCGCCGGATCATCTCTGCGGAGACCGGTGGCGACTACCCGCGCCTGAAGCAGGGCCGACTCACTCCGCAGGAGGAGCAGGTTGCCCAGCAGTTGGTCCATGCGCCGTTGATGATCGACGACGGCAGCGATCTGACCGCCGAGGCCATCGCGGAGACCGCCCCGTACGTCCCGGACCTGGCTCTCGTGGTGGTGGACCGGCTCCAGGCCGTCCACAACGCCCGTCTTCCCCTGTCCGGCGACCGCCTGCCGGACGCTTCCCAGAGCCTGGCAGCCCTCGCGCGTACCCTGAACGTCCCGGTTCTGGCCATCGTCGACAGCGACGACCCCGCGCTCCTGGGTCTCCTGGACACCGACGTCCTGATGACGCTCAACCCGACCACTAACCCTGCCAAGGTCCAGGTGACGGTATCCGAGCGGGACTTCGGTACCATCGGCTCGGCTTATCTGCAGCCCGACCTGCTCCACGCCCGCTTCACCGATGCCCCCGAGGGCCGTGCGGTGGAACTTGCGGAAGCGGCGCTTCCCTACACGTCCGGCGCCCAGCAGGGACTCCCCGCCTCCGCCACTCACGCGCTGGCCGCACTGCGCACCGCGGTGGGCAACGGCGACGACGCAGCCGTGGAGAACCTCGGGCCGTCTCTCGTCCAGGCTTTTTCGACGGTGACGCAGCTGCCGGACAACGCCGAGGGCCGCCGCCTGGCCAACGCGCTGCTCGCCTACGACCCCGCGCTGCGCGCCTACTGCCCTGCGCTGAACGCCGACACCGAGACCGGGGCCGCCGGCATCACCGAGCAGCAGGCAACCACCGAACACCCCCCGGCCGCCGCCGCTGCGCAGCCGACCGCGGGCACCGAGCAGACCCCGGACGACGGGGGCGAGGACGACGCGTGGGTACAGCCGGGCGACGAAGAAGAACCGCCCAACACGGTCTTCCCCGCGCTCAACATCCTCAAGGACTGCATGAGGCGGTCGACGTACCACCCCATCTCGGTGATCCGGAAAGAGGACCGGGACGGCGAACCGTGGACGATCTTCCGTGAGGTCATGGACGGCGAACCGCGATGGGTCCACCCCGACATCACGACCGAGAAGACGAAGGCGGGCAAGCGCGACCGGCTCATCGTTCCGGCGGCGTTCCGCACCGGCCGTCTGTGCACCATCGACCGCAACGGCTCCTACCCCTCGGCCTGTTCCGCAGTACCGCTCGCGCCGAACAAGCTCCTGCACACCGGGCCCCTGAATGAGGTCGGCAAGGACCGCGCCGGGGCGTTCCTCATCACTGTCCCCGCCTGGAACCACCCGGACATGCCGCACCCGCTGGGCCGCCTCGCCGAGCGGACCGACGAACAGGGTCGCGCCTGGGTGACTACCCCCCACGTGCGCCAGCTGCAGAACCTCATCAAGAACGGGTTCATCACCGAGCCGCTCATTGTGCACGACTCCTGGACCGGCAAGGCCAACGAGTCCCTCTTCAAGCCCTTCTACGAAAAGGCCCGCGCCGCCCGCGCCGAACTCGTCCAGGCCGGCGGCGAGCCGTATACCGAGTACAAGCGCCGCCTGTCCATCGCGCTGCGCCTGCTGTGGCCCAAGGGCGAGAAGGTCAACTCGCCGTTCTGGCGCCCCGACTGGCGCATGGCCCTGGTCGCCGAGGCCTCCGTACGGCACTGGAGCGTCGCCCACCGCGCCGTCCAGGCCGGACACACCCTCGTCGCCCTGCGCAACGTCGACGAGGCCGTCTTCTTCACCCCCGACGGCCAGGCCCCCGACACCTACAAGGTCGGGACCGGATTCGGCGAGGTCAAGGTCAAGACCGCCTCCCCGGAAGGTGAGCGCTGATGGCCACGGGAGACTCCCTCGGCGCAGCCCTCAACCAGCTGCTCCGCGACCAAGGCGTCCAGCCCCTGCGACGCCTGTCCACCTACCACGCCAAGCACTGGCACGCCCAGCTCAGCCAGCTCACCCACACCCGGCGAGGCTACGAGGCCCTCGAACGCGCCGGGCTGACCGTCCGGCCTGAAACCCTGATCAAGTGGCTGTCCGATCCGGAATACAACGTCCGGCGCAGCTATCGCGAGATCATCCACGCCTCCTACGAAAACGCGGCTGTCATTCCCGCCGACCCCATTCCTCAGTCCTTCAAGGACGGCCAGTTCGAGATCACTGGATGGGTCAAGACGGGCGACGACGAGCGTTTCCGTGGCGGTCTCAACGACACCGGCAGAATTACCGCGCCGCTGCGGATCGACGGCCGTAGCGGCAACTGGGTGGAGATCGAGCGTAAATGGGCCGCGGGCGAACTCGACGACGAATCGTTCGAGGACGCCTTCATCGAATACGTCATTATCGAGGACATCGGTGAGGGCACCGAGGGCTGGGATTTCCCCGGCACCTCGTACACCGTCACCGTCTAGCCGCCAGCGCCCGGCGCGTCCTGTCCGGCGCGTGCGCGCAACCGACTCCCGCCGGACAGACCACCCAAGTGCCCCCGTTGGAGGCGCGGTCCGTCCACAGCTGCCGTAGCCGCAAGGAGCCCGCATGTAACCGGATCCCCCTCATGAACGAGGGGGCTTTCAGCCGCACTGGCTGATGGCCGCGTGTTACCAGCACCAGCCAACTCGCAGTAAGGAGGTGACCGAAGTTGGCTACGTTCCGCGTAGGGCAGGAGACCCACCAAGCTGTGCTTCCTCAGCAGCTTGCTCTGGAATTCGAGTCAGCAGACAACCCTCGGATCGGGGACGAAACGGGGCTCGAAGACCGCTCTGCGGTACCCGGCGCGGGACATGTGCGAGGGGAGACCGGTAGCGCTTCACCTGGCGCTGCCGACGTCACCCCGGCCCGCAAGGGTCGGGAGTCTGCGGGCTGTGAGGCCCGCACCACCCATCCGGTCGTGTTCGTGCTCGACAAGCACGGCCGGCCGCTGCAGCCCACCACGCCCGCGAGGGCAAGGCGGCTGCTCCGTAAGGGCCGGGCCGTGGTTGCCCGGCACACCCCGTTCGTCATCCGCATCAAGGACCGCACCATCGACGGCAGCGAGGTGGACGGTGTGCAGCTGGGCATCGATCCCGGCTCGAAGCACACCGGAATCGCTGTGTTCGCCGAGTCGAAGGAGGGGGAACGCCGTGGCCTGTATGTGATCGACGTGGAGCACCGAGGCGGGCAGATACGGGACAAGCTCACGCAGCGGGCCGCCTACCGGCGGGGCCGGCGCACCCGGAACCTGCGCTATCGCAAGCCGCGGTTTCTCAACCGGCGTCGGCCTGATGGCTGGTTGGCACCCAGCCTGCGGCACCGGGTGGAGACCACCATGTCCTGGACGCTCCGGCTGGCCAGCTGGGCTCCTGTTCAGGCGGTGCATGTCGAGCGGATCGCGTTCGACGTGCACGCCATGGCCGCTGGCCGCCCGCTGGAGGGCGCCGAGTACCAGCACGGCACCCTCGCAGGGACTGAGGTCCGCGAATACCTGCTCGCGAAGTGGCGGCGGGCCTGCGCGTACTGCGGCATCACGAACGTGCCGTTGAACATCGACCACATCCACCCCCGCAGCAGGGGCGGATCCGACCGCATCTCGAATCTCACCCTCGCCTGCGTGCCATGCAACGAAGCCAAGAGCAATCGGCCAGCGGAAGAGTTCCTCAAGCGTAAGCCGAAGCAGCTCGCGAAGATCCTCGCCCAGGCGAAGGCGCCGCTGCGGGACGCCGCCGCCGTTAACGCCACCCGGTGGGCGCTCTGGCGGGCCCTCGAAGCCGTGTTCCCCGCCGTTCGTACGGCCTCGGGTGGGCGGACGAAGTGGAACCGCACCCGAACGGGCCTGCCGAAAACCCACACGTTGGACGCCCTGTGCGTCGGCATGCTCGACACCATTACCCAGCACCCGAGCACGGTGCTCGCTGTCACGTGCACCGGGCGCGGCACCTACACCCGCACCCGCACCGATAAGCACGGCTTCCCCCGCCTCCGCCTTCCGCGTCAGAAGACGTTCTTCGGCTTCCAGACCGGAGACTTCGCCCGCGCCGTCGTCCCCACCGGGAAGAAGGCCGGCACCCACACCGGACGTATCGCCGTACGCGCCACCGGAAGCTTCAACATCCGCACCCGCCACGGTCTCGTCCAAGGCATACGACACAAACACTTCCGCGTGCTCCAGCGAGCAGGCGGATACGCCTACACCACCCAACCCGAGGGAGAGCATTCCGAGGCGACACTGCGGCGCTCCGCGCCGCGCAGCTAAGGATGCTTCTCCTCCCCCGGCTGAAGCCGGGGGTATCCGAAGCAAGGAGAACCTGATGAGCCACCGCATAGAACAGCCGAAGTTACCGCCGATCGCCGTGCACACCGAGACCGCGTCGAACGCCCAGCTCCGTCTGGCCTCGCTGCTCACCTCTGCGGGAGTGAGCGCTGGCGAGGCGCAGCACATGGTCGCGGCGATTCAGGCCGGGGCCGTGGAAGCCGCCCAGTGCGAGGCCATCGAGCTGGACACTCCCGGGCCACGCGGGCGTGGCGACCAGTTCGAGGAAGGCTGGCTCGCCGCGGTACAAGCCGTCGCGAGCAGACTCGCCCACATCGCCGACCGAACCCTCCGCCAGGCGCCGGCCGCCACGCCGGATCCACCGCGCCCGGCCGGCACCACCTTGCCCACGGCCGTCGAGAGCGTGGACGAGGCACAGGTGAGCTGGGTCCTGGCGGTGGCCGAACACATCTTCCGCAACCTGACCGGCTACACCGGCTACAGCCGCGAGATGTCACGCGAGATCCTGTCCGTCGCCCTCCTGTCGGTCAGCGCGGAAGACCAGGCCGGATATCCGCAGCAGCTGGAGGCCTTCGCCGCACAGAACCGCGACCGGCTGACGGCGCTGTACCGCAAGTACGGCCCGGGCGGAGAACTCACCGAACTCGACCGCAGCGGCCTGGCCCAGCAGCCCGAGAGCGTCGTGCTCTGCGAGCGCATCGACACCAGCCCGCGGTGGCTTGAAGGGGTCTGGGACGGAGAGCTGGACGAGTCGCTGCTCGAGCGCTTCAGAAACGTCTGGCAATACGGCATCGAAAAGTAGCGGAGATCGGACGGCGTGCTCGCGGCTCACGCACGGTGGAGCTCCCGACCGCGTGGCGAATCCAGTGAGAGGACGAGAGTTCTCCGAACTCCCTGTCGATGTCTCCCCGTTCTGGGGTGGCACCGGCGTGGGGATCGCCTTCACCGGACGCGGGGTGATCCTGCCGTTCCCGGTGATCGCGTGCCCGTTATCGGCTCCCGCCGTATGGCGCCCAGAGGAGGGACAGGAGTGAACGGACGCTGCCCGCGATGTGAGGAGACGCATCACGTCCGGATCCGCCGTGGCGACAAGATCAGCAATCACACCTGCCCGACCTGCGACGTCCCTCTGCAGGGCGTTGCGGCCGGCCGTAGTCGCGGCCCGGTACCTGTGCCCCATCGACGGGTTCGTCGTCACCCTCGGCCAGACCGGCGTCCAGCTGGACCGCCCCATGCAACTGGTGTGGCAGCCCGGCGAGTTTGGCCGCTGGCACCTCACCGAGCCCGGCCAGTACGACGCCAAGCGCCTCGCGCGGGTCACAGGGCGAATCCTGGGGCCCGGGTGCGTCGTCTCGGACCACTTCGAGCCAGATCATGAACGGCCGACAGGCTGGGAGAAGCAAGCCGGCCTGCGCCTGGTCGACGCCGTCCCCACCGTGCAGGACCTGACGGAACGAGCGGTCGAGCACGGCGACGAGCACGCAATGAAGTACACCGAAGCCTGCATGCGCGAATACATGATCCGGCCAGACCCCCGCTACCTGCTCGCAGCTGACCAGATGCTCGGACGCATCCCTCGCTACTACCGGGGAAAACTGGGGTAGGCCCCCATCCGCAGTTGGCCGCCGGGCAACCGTGTGAGCTCGGGTAAGACCTTGTCGTCCTGGGGGTGTGCTTGTCTGGTCGGGTGACACAGCAGGAAGTGCCTCTGGAGCCCGTTCGACCTCCGACTGCGATCGGAAGCCTGGGATCCTTGCTGATACGGCGTCGCAGCACGCGCAGCTTCGCATCCCGGCCGCTGAGCATCGACCAGGTCGCCGTGGTGATGTGGGCAGCACAGGGACGAACTGCTGGTGGGCGCCGCTCGTGCCCGTCGGCGCACGCACTGTATCCGCTGACGCTCACCATGGTGGCGGGTAACGTCGACGGTCTGGCTGCAGGGACTTACCGGTACGACGCCGAGCGGCATGTGCTGGCTCCGGTCGCCGACGGCGATCACCGCGACCGGGTCGCCGGGACCACCTTGGCTGACCACGACTGGCTGCGACAGGCGGCGGTACTGCTGCTGCTCAGCGGCGACATGGACGCGGCCACGCAACATTTCGCCGATCAGCCGCCGCAGGGGTGTCGTGGGCGGCGGTACGTGTGGCTGGAGGCCGGGCACGCCAGCCAGAACATCTACCTCCAGGCCACCGAGACCGATCTGGGCGCCGTGCTCGTCGCTGGGTTCGACGACGACCGGCTCCTTGGGCTCACCCCTGCGGTCGTTCCATCCGGTCAGCGCCCGCTGGCGCTGTTCGGCGTCGGCCATCCAGCCGATCGACAGAGTTGATGGGGTGGCCGCAGGCGCATACTGGACGCGCTGGGTCCTCTGGGGCCCAGAAGACGTGACGCCGGGAACCCCCGATGGAATCGGGAGCCCGGCGTTTGCGCGGCCGGGCGCCGACTACGGGCAGAGGCGAAGCTCAGCTGACTACAAACAGCTCATAGGGCAGCGGGGACATCGGGCACGTCCCTGGCTAGCGGTGCAGCGGCCGGGGGTCGCCGGGGGCCTGTCAGAGGCCCTCCAGAAAGCTGGTGAGGAACGCTGGTACGCGGACGACAAGACGGCCGCCTACCGGGACGTCGAAGCCCGAGAGAAGGCCGCCGGGGACGCTCTGTCGGCGTGGGTAGACGGCGACTACCACCGCGGCGAACGGGAGATCGCCCGGGCCGCTCTGTTCGCCCTCGGGCAAGCCGCCACCCGGCCCGGGCTCCGCGACATGGCGCGTGTCGCCGCGCCCATCCTGGCCGCCAACTCCGACGAGGAGCACGACCGGCAGTCCCTCGCGGACACCCTACGCAGCGGTCAGCCCTTCCCGAACCCGCCCGGGCTGGCCCCTGCCCCACGTGCCGGAGAAGCAGGGTCGTTCGGGGTCCTCGATGGTGGCGAGCCGTTCGGTCAGCCAGCGCTGGTAAAGCGGATTGGATATTCATGAGCGCCGTGCGGCCATGAATCGCGAGGCCTCTCATTAAGGCGTGAGGCGAGGGGAACACCGGGTGATCACAGGGTCATGATCAGGTCATCACCCGCGAGGGTAGCCGCAGCGGGCGCCTCCGGGCCCCTCCATCATGGAGTGGTTCGGGCAAGAAATTCCTGCAGCTCCCGGTGACGGAACTGGTAAGCCGTTCCAGCTACCCGTACGAGCCCCGCCTCGCAGACCAGTCTAAAAACCGCCCCAACCGCCAGGGCAACCACACCGTTGAACGTCGGCGCACGCACAGCAGCAGTGCCACATACCGCAGACCCGCGAGTCCGCCCGCAAAGTTGACCATGAGCCCGACCACGCATCCGCTCGCAGTTCCAAAGCCGTACACCGGCCCGTTAATGAGCCCGCCAGCGAGCCCTGTCACGACCACAAACGCAAGCCGGGAGCCCAGCACAGTAATACTCCCTCCCATCCAGCTGCCTGAGAGTCCCACCACCAACCCGACCATCAGACCGGCCACGATCCCACCCGCAAGCCCCACCCCAAACCCGTATACCAACCCGATGACCAGCCCCAACACGAGCACAAACAGGACCCCGGACACCAGGTCGTTGCGCACGACGCGCCGGGGGCTACCGCTCCCCACCATCCCGCTGCCGGAGAGCCCCACCATCAATCCGACCGTCAGTCCGACCACGATCCCACCGGCGATCCCAACCCCGAACCCGTACACAAGGCCCAGAACCAGCCCCGACATCAGCCCGGATACGAAATGGCGTCCGCAGAGGGGTCCCGTCCACGCGGGCAGGTGAAGGCCAGACGGTCACCCATGCCTCGATCCCGAACAGCACCGCACACATGGCCATCCCTGCAGACGCGACCCAGACTCGGGGAAACACGATGACCTGCACCGACCACACCGGCGGCCCGCACGCTCCAGCCGGCCAGCCCTGCCGGGCCTCGTTCATGCTCTGCCTGTCCTGCCCCTGCGCGAGAGCCGCCCCGCACCACCTGCCCTTCCAGGTCCTGGTCCACGACGCGCTCGACGAACGCCGACGCTTGATGACCCCGCTGACGTGGTCCGACCGATTCGCTCTGCCGTCCACCCAGCTCGCTGACCTGCTGGACCGCGCCGGGCAGGCACCGGTGGAGCACGCCCGGCACACGGCGACCGAGGACCAGAAGAAGATCGTCCAGCGCTTCCTCAACCGAGAGATGGACCTGCGGTGACCTCCCCCCCTGCACGCTCACGACACCGACCCGGAAGACTTCGTCCCGGAGGCCCCCGAGGCCGGCACGCTGGTGCTGGCCGGCCGGGACCTGGCCCCGGGCGCCGTCGCGGTGTCCGTGTTCGCCGATGACCGGTGAAACCTGACCCCCGCGGTCTTCGAGGCCCACGCCACCGCGATCTCGCTGAACTGGCTGGCCGTCCCCGACCCGTTCCGCCAGCCGTTGAAGTACTACTTCTGGCAGCTGATCAACCACGACACCCCGGTCCTTCTCCGCAACAGCCAGGGCCCCCGCCCTTCGATCAGGACCGTCAACGCAGCCTTCCCCAAGATCGTCTTCTTCGTGAAGTGGCTGCTGGCCGACGGCATCGTCTCCCCCGACGAGGTCACCGGCGAGGACCTGGAGCGCTACCTCGACTTCGTCGACGACGCCGAGAACTCCCGCGACAGCAAGGAAGACCTGCTGCACGAGATCCGCCGGCTCTGGAGCTACCGCACCCGGATCCCGGCCGACGCCCGCCTGCCCGCGTCGCCGCCCTGGGGCGGGGACGACATGATCGACTTGCTCGGCGCCCACCGCCGGCACGCGGGAAACAAGACTCCCCGGATCGCCCCGCAGGTCATGGAAGTGCTGCTTTTGTGGGCACTGCGGTTCGTCCAGGACTTCGCCGACGACATCATCGCCGCTGCCATCGAGGAATGACGGCTCTGGGCCAGCGGCGGCACCAGCCGCGGCAAGTCCGGCACGGCCCGCGCCGGCCACGAGATGGGCGAGGCCCAACTGGCACTGCGGGACTTCCTCGCCCGTCTGTCCGACGAAGGCGGATCACTGCCCGGCCGCCGCACCGACGACGGAACCCTGGAGGTGAATTGGAGCCATCTCACCCGCCTGCTGGACACCAGTGCCAACTACTTCGGCATCGGCAGGCCGTCCCGCCGGATCGTCCAGGAATCGGGCCTGCCGATCTGCGAGCGGATCCTCCTCGACACCCCGATCACGGGCCGCGTCGGCCAGCAGCCCTGGAGAACCGAACGGATCGCCTACGACGAGGTCCAACACCTCTGCCGGCTGCTGACCATGGCCTGCTTCATCGTGGTGTCCTACCTCTCGGGCGCCCTCCCGCCAGTAGTCCTCAACCTCGAACGCGGCTGCATCACCTACGACGAGGCCGCCCGGCTGTGGTTGATGAACGGCCGCCGCTGGAAGGGCGCCACCGACGAGGACGGGACGAAGATCCCCGAAGGCGAAGAACGGCACGACCCCTGGACCGTGATCGAACTCGTCGCCCGAGCGGTCAGCGTCCTGGAACGGCTGCACGACCGTCGCCTCCTCTTCCCGGTGCTGCTGGACGAGCGCCGCAACGTCGGCGGTTCGGCGGCCCGCCGCCGTCCGGGACAGGCGCTGACTGGCAGCGCGATGGGCGAGGACATCACCCAGTTCATCGCATGGGTCAACGCCTACTGCGACAGCCGTGGGTGGAATCAGGAGCGGATCCCTGACGATCCGGCCGGCGTGATCTCTCCGTCCCGCTTTCGAAGGACCCTGGCCTGGCATATCGTCCGCCGCCCGCGGGGCTTGGTCGCCTGCGCGATCCAGTACTCGCACGTCAACGTCGCCATCACACTCGGTTACGGCACCTACGAATCCGGCTTCCCCGACGATCATGCCTACGAGCAGTGGCTGTCCAGCCTGGAACAACTCGCCGAGGACGAAGAACGACTGGCCAAGGGCGAGCACGTCAGCGGCCCGGCCGCCTACACCTACCGGCACCGCGTCCACGGGGCGAACGCCCGCTTCGCCGGCCGTGTCCTGACCACCCGTCGGGCAGGCCCACGATCTGCTGGCCAACACCGAGTTGCAGATCTATCCCGGCAGAGCGATGACCTGCGTCTTCGACGCCGCGAAAGCCCCCTGCCAGCTGCGTCGCAGCCAGGACGACTCCACCCGCACCCCCGATCAGGACGACTGCCGTCCAACCACCTGCCAGAACATCGCCTACACCGACCGCGACATCGCCGCCGGAATCCCCGGCGAACGCGCGGGTCCCGAGTCACCCCGGCGCCATTCGTTCCAACTCCCAGAGAGGTCACTCACCGTGACAACCGTGATCGTCATGCACGGCGAACTCCTCGTCGACGGCGCCCTTGTTGCCCTTCGCCTCGGCGGCCCGCAGCCCGTCGTACGTCAGCTCGCGTTGAAGGTCGCGCTGGAGCTCGCCGGGTTTGCTGACACTCGCCACCCATCCTGAAGGCGCATGCGAAAACCTTGATTTTAGTTGACGCATGCTAGAACTGATGGGATAGTTGGCGCATGCGGAAAGTCCGCAGTGAAGAAGGAGGAAGCATGCCGCGCGTCAACGTCTTCGCTTACCCGACCAGCGAATACGACGAGGACGGTCCCCAGCTCGCTGGCTGGTTCGACCCCAACTCCGCCACTAAGTACGACGAAGGCACCCGCTGGGACGGGAACAACAACGTGTCCGTCAACCCCGTCGGCCAGTACGGGCACCAGGCCCTGTACCGCACCAAGGGCGGCCGGTGGGTCCTCAACACCTGGTCCCAGTGGCAGGGCTCGGAGGACCGGTACGAGTTCGTGGACGACGCCACCGCGAAGGACTGGCTGCTCCGCAACGATGAGGACGACGCGGTCGAGCAGTGGTTCGGAGAGCTGGAGGAGGAGTCGGGGCCGAACCTCGGCGGGCGCCCGGCCGTGGGCACCAAGGTCGAGACCCGGCTCCCGGACGACGTGCTGGCTGCCCTGGACGAGCGAGCCAAGGCTGAGGGCACCTCTCGCGCCGAGATGATCCGCCGCCTGGTGACCGCCAGCCTGTGACCCTGCGCCACCGTGCACGCCGAAGCCTGACCTGATGGAGGAACGATGACCGATACCCCCGCCGTGAGCGTACGACCGCCACCCCGGCGACCGTGAGGACGAAGCGGAGCCGGGCCAGGAGGACCAAGGCGCGGTCGAAGGCGGGGGGAGTCGTCACGCCGCCACCCCCAGCGGGGCCGGGGAGTCGGCCAGCATCGCGAGGGCGGTGATGCGCTCGACGGCGTGGTCCTCAGCAGCGGGCGCGGCGGGCAGTCGGCGGGCCTCGAACCAGTCGCCGAAGTCAGTCGCGTTCTCGCGGGTGTTCCGGGCCAACCGGAAGTGGTCGGCGATGACGCGCCGGGCGATCGTGCGCAGCAGACCGGACGTGCGGTTGCCGAGATCGAGTGAATCGGCGTCGCGAGCCCTGGCTGCGGGTGGCGGCGGACGAGATCCTGCAAGCAGGTATGGCACTGACCGACATCATCGCCGTACGGCGCGCAGACCCGACGACGCCTCTGTCTCCTCTACCCGGCTAATCCCCACCCCAGGAACCCCCTAATGCCCGCACCAGCACCAGCACCAGTCCCGGACCCTCGACGTTCTGCCCTGACGGACGTGCTTGTCCCACTTCTTCGCGCCAGCTGCTCTCCGAACGGCGGCGGCTACGGCGGCAGCGTCGAACTCCGGATGCCCGACGCGGAGGCCGACGACCTCGGTGGTGCTGACCTGCTCCGAGCCACGCTTCGCGCAGCAGCACGTCAACTGGGCTGGAAGACCGAGACCTACGCCATGGCGGGGACCGTCCACGGGACGATGGTGGGTGTCGTGGACCGCCGCGAGGTTCCGGCACCGTTCAGTGAGGCGGTCGCAGCCGACACGGCCCGCCGCATGCGCATCGCCGTCGACCGGGTGGGACCCCGCGGCGGCGCACCGCGTCAGCCTGCCCCCTCAGCGGACGCCGACCCGCACATGCCCATCGCGGCTCTCAGGATCGCGTACGCCGAAGCCCGACAAGACGAGTAGCGGGTCGCCACACCCTCCACAACAGCGCCCGCCGCTCCAGGGACTGGCCCGAGCTGACAGCTGGCGGCCTCCCTCTGCGCCCGGTACTCACCGCCTCCACCGCCCCAGGGGGCACCGGTCCTCGCGCCGCCCGCCGATCCGCGCGAGAGCGTGGCATACGGTCAGCTTGTCTTTTAAGGTCTGGGTCGGTCGCGTTCGGTGATGCTCTCGGGCCGTTTCACGGTCTTGCCCACGTCGTCGCGGGTGGCTGGCCGCCGGTTCTTCGAGCCGAGCGGCCGTCCGGGCCCGGGTCGTGAGGGTTTGGGTGCTTGGGCCGGGCAGGCGAGATGCGGGCGGAGGTTCCGGAACCCGCGGCGGACCCGGGCGGGAGTGAGCCGACCGGGCTCGGTCGGCTTCTCCCAGGGGCGCCGGATGTCGGCGGCGGCCCGGCGGAGGAGCCTCAGCTGGGTGTGGGCGGCGATGATCAGCCATGTCCAGCGGTCGCCGGCCTCGGGGGTCCGGAGTTTCGGCCGGGTCCAGCCGAGGGTCTGTTTGATCATTCGGAACGTGTGCTCCACGTCTTCTCCGAACTAGAGACTCAGGAGTTGCCCCCGTCACCGCGCAAGCTCCTACACTCCAGCGCAGGGCTCAGTACGGGGACAGGGGCACTGGGATGGGAAGAGTTCGCGTAACCAAGCACGAACAGCTCCGGGGCGGTGGGCAAGGAACGGTCTGGCGGGCTAAGCGGCTTGACACTAACGAGACCTTCGTCATTAAGTACCCACTTGATTCTTTGGACATGTCCGAAGGGGCAGCCGGACCGGAGACGCTTCGTTCGCGAGGTTCGCTACCAATCAACTCTGCGCCACGTCGGCATCATGCCTATCGTAGGCATGAACCTAAAGGCAGAGACGCCATTCTTCTTTACGGCGAGATGCTCGCCTCGGAACGCGGCGAGCAGTCGTTCGGCGGTCAGGGGAGTTGCCATGGTAAGAATCTCCAAAGATGAAAAAGACCCCGCTGATTGGAGCGCCTGGACCAAACAGTCGAGTGGTCGGTGAGTATGGATCGCTGACGAAACGCTTCAGCACTCGAAATTGCGCGAGACTGGGCAGAGAGCAAGACGCATGCGCCTCACCAGTAACATGTCAAACATCATTAAGATAGTTCACTAGTGACACTCGGACTTGTGTCATGCTTTGAGCCATGACTTCCGGAGGGCGGCAAGTAGCAGCGGGCGGGGGGGTGCTCGGAATCCTCGCCTTGGTGGTCGGTGTTTTGGCCTGGCTCTTCCCCGTGGGGGGTGATGATGAGCCTTCCACAAGTGGTGGTGGGGGAGGTTCGTCCTCCACTTCGGGCGGAGGGAGCGATGGAGGAGTTGCCTCCGCTTCCGGTGGAGGGAGTGATGGAGGAACTTCCTCCGCGTCCACGAGTGGAGGAAGTGATGCGGGAGGAACCTCCACCAGCACTGGAGGGGGCGGAACGACAATTGGTGGCGATGAGGGCGCGCCTTCCGGTCTGTTGCCGGATCGCTACGTTGGTCGGTGGAGCGGATTGGCCACCGCCAGTTACGCTGATTCCGAAGGTGTTCAGCGGCAAGGCAAGATGCGAGTCGTCATCACGATTTCCATGTCGGACGCCCCAGGGGCAACTGTGGGTGAGTACTTCTATGATCCGGCCTGCACGGGTGAACTGATCCTACAAAGCGCTACGATCGGCATGGCGCGATTGAAGGAGGATTCCTCGACCGATATTCCGTCATGTCCTTCACGCAGCGAAGTGACGTTGAAGTATCGAGCCGATGGTCGAGTCGATTACTCACACGACTTGCCCAAATTTTCTGGGGTTCTCGCGCGGGGTTAATGGCCGACGCCCTCAACAGGATGCCGCGTATCCAGAGCAGGATGCCCAGGACGGTCAGGCGAGGCCGCACCAAAACCTATTGGCGCCGTTCTCCATCGAGGCGACGCTGATCGTTGCGGATGCGGTCGCGGCGCCGGTCGAGTAGACGCCGAAAACGGCGCACGGGGGGCTCACTGCCAGGAGAGATCCTGAAAGAGCTGTAGCAGGTAACCTTAAGGACGCATATTCTCGGTCACGAGAGCCCCTGCGGCGTGTCTACCGTAGTAGTGCGAGCAACGATTTCCCGGAAGGCAGGGATCCCCAGATCGACAGCCTCCTGCTTCCTAGCAATCTGCGCATCAAGTTGGGCGAGCTTCTCCTCAGCGTGAGTGAGACTGCTCTGCAGCCCCTCAATTTCGCCGAGCCAGCCTTCGCGTTCGGCTTCCTGGATCCGGGCTTGCAGGTTTTCGCGAATCTCGACCAGTCGCGGCCTTTCCGTCGCGTGCACGATCAGAACTGGGCAGCGGACACAAGCGTGCTCATGAGCACAGTCGGTACCGTAGGCGCGACAGCACTCGCCCAAGGCCAACTTGCGTCGTTCGAAGTGGCCGAGGAACTCGTCCCACTCCTCCGGTGTGACCGTTCGGTATTCCTCAACTGGCCTCAAGGCCCGGCGACGGGCGATGAATGCCCGGTGAGCCTCGATGGCATCCGCGGGGTAGATGGCGGCGTATCCCATCGTGGTTCCGATGTGCTCATGCCCAGCAATCACCTGGGCGATGTGCGGCGGCAGGCCGTTAAGGATGGAGTCCGTGATGAAGATTCTGCGAAAGTCATGGGGCTGGAACGTCAGCGGTTTTCCGGCACTGTCGAGAAGCCCCGTGTCGGACAAGGTCTCGTTGATCGCTCTGCGAATGAAATTCGCTGACAATCTATGGCGCTCTGCTGCGTGGCTCTCCTGGAAGAGCAAGGGCATCGGCGGATTCCAGACCCGTTCGTGTCCGTCGTAGCTCGGGATCACGGGCACCCTACCGTCAGTGCCTCGGATTCGGGACACCACTGTGCTCAGCACGTCGGCCAACTCCGGCGTGACCAGGAGGAGCCGTTCCTGATCAGTCTTTGATGGCGCGATCTGCAGGAGTGGAACGACCTGTCCTGTGGTGGGGAGGGTGTAGCTGATGATGCTGTGATGCCCCAGCTCCTGAAGTTCTTCGATTCGGATGCCGGTGTGCCGCAAGGTCTCGATGGCCGCCCACGCCCAGAACGCCAGCCTCTCCTCTGCGCCAAAGTCACGTGCGACGCCCTGACTCTCCCAGGCCCGGGTCGGGCGACCGTTGATGCGGGTGGTCGTTTTCGGGACGGTGAACGTCTCGCCTGAGACAGTGAATTCGGTGCCGAGAGGTGCCTCGTTGAGCGCGCGGAGGCGGGCCTGGGCTTCCTTCAGGCGGCGCTCGGCAGCCTTGACGAGCATGGGCACGGCCGGTAGCCGTTCTCGGGTGCGCTGGTCCATGCGGGACTTCAGTTGACGTTCTGCCTTTTTGACTACGATCTCGGCAGCGCTGATCGGACAAGGAGCGACCCAGCCGGCCCACTTTTCTGGTTCCTCAAGAGCCCACGGCGCGAGGTCCAGGTAGAAGGCCCGTACCTGTGTCTTGACAGCCACGGCACTTCTTCGCGGCTCGGTTGTTTCCACCACCGAGCCGTCTGACTGGCGTTTGCGTACGACTTTCGTGGCCAGTCGGGCCTTCCAAGCTGCACTGACCTCAGTCGACAAATGCAGAGAGTCAATTCCCGAATGATGGCGTTCGATATCTGCCCAGAACCGCAGCGCCAGCGTGGTCGACAGTGCTTTCACCGTTCCGTAGTCAACGGCCGGAGACCGCTCCAGCAGATAGGCCACGATGGCATCACGGACTGACTGGCACTTCAGCTGATAGCGGTCCACGAGTTGCTCTGGGTGGACTTGCCCACTTCGGTATGTGATGCGCCGCAGGGTTGGGGGTGCGTCCGCAGGAAGACTCCCCAGGTCGCGGAACCATTCATAGGCCGTTAGGATCCGTATGGTTTCTCTGCTGTCGGACATCTGAAGCCACAGCAACAGGTCCCCGACGGCAATATCCCGGACGCCGCCGCCTTGCGAGACGATGATCTCGGCGATCAACTTTAGAGCTTTAGATCCGTTCTTGCTTGACACCGCGTCAGCTGGCAGCGATGCCCTCAGGTGGGCGAAACCCTCGGGATCGCGGGAAACCTCGATGGCCGGCCGTAGATGCCTGGACAACACACCATTGATGAACTCAGGGTTGGGCCGGATCGCATCCGCGCAGAGCAAGGCAAGGAGGCCCGTTCTGGGCATCGATCTCCCAGGCCGGTGTCCGGCCGATCTGGCCCACGCCGTGAAATCGTCCTGCCAACCTGTGGATAGGGCCTGCTGGGACGAGCAAGGACTCGCCTGCCAGCGTTGCTGCCAGGTTGTGCCAGGGAACGTTTCTAACCAGCTCAGCAGGAGACGCGCCCCACGCATCCGGGCGTCCTGTGCCCGGTCAGCAGAAGCTCGCAGCGGGGGCTGCCCGAGTCGGTGAAGAATCTCCTCGCGTGGGGCTTCCGTCTCGAGCCACGTAGTAAGGGGCGGCCTCGGAGGGAACCTGCCGATCAGGGCGACCGCTTCAGCACCCGTCAGGTCGGTGTTCCGCGCCACGAAGTGCGCAACGGCCTGCGTCTCAGTGATGGTCATGGCATCTCCCGGCCGAATAGAACTGACAAGGAGTTCGGGTTGTAGGCAGGCTCGACCGGCTCGGGGGGAGCGTTGCGCCGTTCTTCCTGACGGGCGTGATGGGCGAGACCGGCGACGATGACGTCGTCCCTGGTGGGGCGGTTGTAGATGTCCAGCGTCGACAGGCTTTTGTGGCCGAGGATGTGCTGAACGTAGACCGGCGGCATGTCCGGATCGTCGAGCATCAAGAACGTCGCTGTGTGCCGCAGGTCGTGAAGGGTCCAGTTGGCGCCCAGGAGTTCGTTGGCGCGATTGAACATCATGCGGGGCCGCGTCGTACTCCAACGGCCTCCAGGGGCGGCGTAGCGTCCACCACAGAGGCTGCTGCCGACCGCGGGGGACGCCCTTCTTCCAGGCCTCTTCCTGGTACAGCCGCAGCCAGACGAACGCGTCGGGTGTAGAGGGCAGCTCTTGGTAGTCGCGGGTGCCCTTGCGGATCACGCCGATGGTCTGCTGGCCGACGATCGCGCCGCTCTGCTTGGCGGTGAGCAATTCCTCCGCGCGGGCGCCGGTAGCGACCCAAAAAGCCAGCAGGGCCCGGTCGCGGTGCGAGCGGAGGCCAGCAAAGACCTCGGTGTACTTCTCATCAGGGATACGTCGTGGGACCCGCTTGGGGATCTTGGGTCGGTAAAGACCAGTCCGCTGCCTCTTGTGTTCCTTCTCAGGGTTGTGGTGGGCGTGGGCACGGGCAGAGCGCCGACTGCGGTCGAGGGGAAAGGGGTTTACCAGCAGCGATCCCGTGTTGTGGTCCAGGTGGAAGTCGTAGAACGACCGCAGAACCGTCTCGCAGTGTGCCCTGGTATTAGGCGCGTACTTCGTGCCGACAGTGGGCTTTCCGGTCACCGGGTTCGGTGTTCCGGGTGCCGGCCTTCCGGTCCGGGACGGTCGGGGTATCTCGGCGGGCTCCTTGCCGCGGTGGCGCCAGTGGACGCGTACCGGCTTGTCCGCCAGTTTCATCCATAGCATGAAGTCCCGGGCATCCTCACGAGTCGCGCGGTCCCACTCGATCCCGAGCACCCACAGGTAGCGCCACCAGCGAAGTAGATCCATGCCGTACGAGCGCGGCGTCAACGGTGAACAGTCCCTCGCCAAAAGGTCCTTCAGGTACACCGCAGCAGGCTCGACCGGCCTTCCGATCGGATCCAGCAGCCGGTAGGGCTCCCACGGATCTCCAGTCGCGAGTAGCTCGCCCACCTCAGGCAGCAGAAAGCTCTTCAAGTCCCTTCCGGGACGTTGTTCACCAGGCATGACAGGAAGCTAGCAGAAAGTGCCTCTGACCTGCGAAGACGCATGATTTAGTTCGGTCAATAGGTCGAATCTGCGCAGGAACACCTGCCAGCACCGGTCGGTGTCGGATGCGGTGGCGCCGGTCTTGGACCACCGCAGCCAGACCGGCTTGGGGTCGACTCCGGAGGGGAGGTGGTGGACCTGGAGGCGGATGACGGTGCCCTCGATGACGGGCAGTTCGGCAGTGGGGCTGACACATGCGCACCGCCGGGTGAGCCGGGGTGGAGATGGTCCCAGGCCCGGGCGGTCGCCTGGCCGTAGAGGCCGGTGTCCGTGACGGCCTGCTCGGCGCCCCAGGTTGCGGGGTCGCCGAAGACGAACTCGCTGCCGTGTTTGGGTGGTCGTCCGCCTTCGGGGCGGTAGACCCGTGGCGGGGTCGGCCGCCGCATCACGCGGTCCGAACGCAGACGGCCCAGGATCTCGACGGGCAGGTCGGCCAGCATGTGGGCCAAGCGCGGGGCGTCGTAGCCGGCATCGACCACGACCAGGATGTCCGGGTCGCCGTGGTGCCACTGGTTGGCGGTGATGAGGCGCTCGACGACCTCGCGGAGCTGGGCGGTGGTGAGGGTGGCCACGTCGGCGCCGGGCGGGAGCCTGACCGCGTCCAGGACCGCGGTCCACGACGTCCGCCCGGTCTCCAGCGCGGCCACGATCGAGTAGGGCCAGCCGGGGAATCATCAGGTGTTTGTTGTCGCCGTAGCCGTAGGTGTGGCAGAAGCACCGGTCCGGCGCGGTGTCCGCGTCCGGGCGCAGCCACGGTGAGACGTCGACCGCGAGCACAAGGCGGCCGTCGGCCGCCTTCGGCAACGGCACGGCCGCCACCGCCCGCCGCAGCCGGTCCACGTCCAGACGGCCGCGGTTCAGTCCCGCGTATAATGCGCCGTGTCCTCGCCGGTGTTCGGCCGCGAGTGCTAGTCCGACCAAGGTCTTCACCGGCCCGTCGCACACAGCATCGCATCGGTGAGTTCGAACAGTGCATCCGCCCGCGCGGTCATCGACGCGTACAGCTCCGCACGGAAGGCTGACAGCAGCCCGAACGGCTCCCGCGTGACATCGTGTTGCAGCAGACTCACCTCTACGGTCTTCGTCTGATTCGGTGCCTCTGTGACGGAGCACAGGATCAGACGAAGACCTCCCTACTGCGCTTATCACTATGAGTGAGCAAGTTCGAAGCGCGATTCGACCACAACAGCAGCACCAGTGACACCCACCCCACTGAGACCGCCCCACCTACTCGCATCTACCACGAGATCTACCACGAGAGTTAACCTCGACGTACCCTGCTGGGTTGATGACTGTCCTGGTCGGCTGCTTCCGTCGGGAAAGGGTGGCTGCCGCCGGGGATCGCAAGGTGACGGCAGCCGCGCCGGACTCCTGTACGACCAACAGGAATGAGGAAGCAATGCGATCTGCTGCAACCAGGGCACTCGTCAGCGCAGGCGCCGTCATTGGGATCGCTGCCGGAAGCCTGGCGGGCGCGAGCGTCAGCGTCGCGACGGCACCGCCAGCTGCCGCGACGACGGCAAGCGCCGAGGACGTCTCCACTCTCGCGGTGAACAACCTCGGCCTCAACACGGAGCATGCCAAGAACTGGCAGTGCTACCTGGACTACTGGGGGTACCGCCCCGGTGAGATCGACGGGCAACTGGGCACGAACAGTTGGAAGGCGGCGCAGCAGCTGTTCAACGACTACGGCTACAGCGGCAGCCAGAAGCTCGTCGTCGACGGAATCGTCGGAACCAACACGATCAAGGCACTACAGAGGTACTTGAACTGGTCCGGTGTCGAGAACCTTGCCGTCGACGGGATCGCCGGACCGGAGACCAGGGCTGCGTTCTGGCGGGCAACCACCGCCTGCTGAGCCGACCTGACCATCGGCCGAGTGGAACCCCCGGGTTTGATGGAGACATCGAACCCGGGGCACTTCAGCTGGCCGACCTGGACGCCGACGCCCTCGACGCGGTGACTTGCGCATACACCGCAGACATCGCTCGCGGCACCACCCCCGCACCCGAGATCCCCGCCCCCGCGGGCCCAGCGGAACGTGAACAGCGCCGCGCCGGACGACGCACGAGCGAGCATCGGGCACCGGACGGCCTGCTGCCAGCTGCCGCCCTGGACGGTAAGGCCTGACCGGAGCCCACACCGAGACCGTACGCGTGGAAGTCGGCGTCCGTGCCGGTCAGCAGGAGCTGGGCGGCGGCACGGGCGAGTGGCTGGTGCCCTTGATTGAGGATCAATACGTAGTGGCCGTTCAGGGGGCCGCAACTGGCGAGGCGTCTACAACCGGCTGCGGATGTGGGCCGTCGACGGCACCTGAGAGCGGGTGTTCACCGCATAAAACTCAAGTTGAGCTTGTTCTTTAAGTGCGCCACGAGCGCAGAGAGTGAGGTTGATGTAGGTAGACCCACTTGATGCGGTGCTGTGCAGATGATGGGGGTTGTGGCCCTTCGGCGTCGCCCTGCGGGGGGAGGCGTCAAACCACCTCAAGCTGCGTTGGCTGATTGTGTCCTGAACGAGAAAGGGAGTTGGTTGTAGGACAGCTTCTGGAATCGGTGCTGTGCGAGAGATGAAGGAAGGCCCTT